>DATKPL010000125.1:0-7784 GCA_035524155.1 Rhizomicrobium sp. | reverse complement strand
GTAGCTGTGCCAGGCCTTGCCGGGAAATAGCCGAAATACTTTCCTATTTCCTAACAAGGCCTTAACTCGTTTTTGCTGAGATGCTGCCGCGAAGCCCCGGAGATGGGCATGCGGCGGTTGGGGATAGGATTGGGAATTCTCTTGCTGGGGGCGATGGTCCTCAGCCCGGCTATTTTGGGGCCCCTGCTGGGGCATTCCCATCTTGCCGTTCCTGTGACCTATTCGCTGTGCGCAAGCATGGGCCTGACCCTTTTATATTGCGCCATGAAGGGATAAGAGCGGCGGCCATCCGAACCTTGGCCGCCCATGACGACACGCAAGATTTCCCGCGCGCTTCTTTCCGTTTCCGACAAGACCGGCCTGATCGATTTCGCCAAGGGGCTTGCAGGTCATGGCGTGGCGCTGATTTCCACCGGCGGCACCGCCAAGGCGCTGCGCGATGCGGGCCTTGCCGTTACGGACGTGTCCGAGATCACCGATTTTCCCGAAATGATGGATGGACGGGTCAAGACGCTTCATCCTAATGTGCATGGCGGATTGCTGGCGCTGCGCGACAAGGCCGATCACGCCGCGGCGATGAAGACCCACGGCATCGAAGGCATCGATCTTCTGGTCTGCAACCTCTATCCCTTCGAGGCGACCGTGGCGCGCGGCGCCGATTTCGAAACCACCATCGAGAATATCGATATCGGCGGCCCGGCCATGACACGCTCTGCCGCCAAGAACCACGACTGGGTGGCGGTGGTGGTGGATGTCGAAGATTATCAGGCCGTGCTGGACGAGATGGCAGCGCATAACGGCGCCACCACCCTCAAGCTGCGCCGCACCTTGGCGCAGCGCGCCTTTGCCCGCACCGCGGCCTATGACGCCGCCGTCTCGAACTGGTTCGCCGGCGAGCTGGAGAAAGAGGGCGAAACCCAGCCGCCACGCCGCCGCGCCCTGGGCGGACTTCTGCGCCAGCCTTTGCGCTATGGCGAGAATCCGCATCAGCAGGCGGCATTCTATGTCGATGGCAGCACGCGTCCCGGCGTTGCTTCGGCCAAACAATTGCAGGGCAAGGAATTGTCCTACAACAATATCAACGACACCGACGCGGCCTATGAATTGGTGGCGGAGTTCGACCCCAAGGCGTCACCGGCCTGCGCCATCATCAAGCATGCCAATCCTTGCGGCGTCGCCGTGGCGAAGACCTTGAAAGATGCCTATCTCGCGGCCCTAGTGTGCGATCCGCAAAGCGCCTTTGGCGGCGTGATCGCCTTCAACACCAGGCTGGACGGCGCGACCGCCGAGGAAATCTCCAAGATCTTCACCGAAGTGATCATTGCACCCGACGCCGACGAGGACGCCAGGAAGATCCTTGCCGCCAAGAAAAACCTGCGCCTCCTGGTGGCGGGCGGCCTTCCTGATCCACTGGCCCCCACCCTCACCTATCGTTCGGTCGCGGGCGGTTTCCTGGTGCAGACGCGCGACAATGGCCGCGTCACCCACGACAAGCTCAAGGTGGTGACCAAACGCCAGCCCAGCGACCGGGAAATCGCCGACATGCTGTTCGCCTTCACCGTAGGCAAGCATGTGAAATCCAACGCCATCATCTATGCCAAGGACGGTTCGACTGCCGGCATCGGCGCGGGCCAGATGAGCCGGGTCGATTCCGCGCGCATCGCCGCCATCAAGGCCAAGGATGCGGCAAAGGCCGCGGGCTGGGCGCAACCGCGCACCATCGGATCGTCGGCGGCGTCGGAAGCCTTCTTCCCTTTCCCCGACGGCCTTCTGGCGGTGGCGGAAGCCGGCGCCACCGCGGTGATCCAGCCGGGCGGCTCGCTCAACGATCAGAAAGTGATCGATGCGGCGGACGAAGCGGGGTTGGCGATGGTCTTCACCGGCATGCGCCACTTCAGGCACTGAGGCGCGGTTCTTTTGCGTCCTGAGTTCGTCGCTTGTCGCTCACGGGCGTCGTGCCTGCATCGCTCCTCGCTCCTGCTCAGGCCACAAAATCTCTCGCGCCTTACTTGAAAATTTCGTTCACATCCACGCCCCAAATCCGGGCCTTGGCAATCCAGCCATCCACGTCGCCGCTGGTGACGCGGCAGGCATCTTCCGCGCAGGCTCTCAGCTTGAGCACCGCGCCGGCATCGGCCAGGCCCACGACCTTCGCGCCCGCGCTGTCGTCTTTGCGGATTTGCGCGCGATCTTTTCCCGTTACCAGGACGGTGCGGGCATCGGAGAGCATCTCCATGCTCATCCAGCCCACCGTGCCGTCCGGCGCCGTCACGCGGCGCCAGATGTCGTAACCGGCGCTTTCGTGAAACGGCATCCCTTTATGGCGATAGACCCAGAGCACTTTATAGGCATAACCGGGCCCTTCGCGCAGATAGGCCTGGTTGCCCCGCTGGCTCACATAATGCGGCGCGACCTGCGGCGCCTGCGCCAGAGCAGCGGCCAGCAGGAGGGCTGCGATCATTTCAGCGTGCGCTGCATCAGATCGAACAGCTTCTGGTAATGCCGCTCGGCCTGCTTCTCGTTGTAGACATCGCGGCCCGGCACCGTCCAGCCATGCCTGGCGCCTTCATAGACTTCGCTGTCATATTCGCCGCCCCATGCTTTCAGCGTGTCGTTGAGCTTTTCGATCGCATCCGGCGGCATGGACGAATCCTCGATCGCGTGACCGAAATAAAGCTCGCCCTTCACGCGTGGGATGCGGCTGTGGGGACTGTCGGGCGCCTCGGTGACCAGCTGGCCGCCATGGAACGACGCCGCGGCCGCGACCTGATCCGCGCAGACTGCGGCGGTGCGAAGCGCCATTGCGCCGGTATAGCAATAGCCCACCACCGCGATCTTCCTGCCCGAGACTTCGGGCTGGCCCAGCAGCGCCTGCACGTAATGGGGCGCGTCCTGTTCCATCATCGCGCCGGTGAGCGATGAGAACAGCGCATGGAGCAGCTTCATCGAGTCCGGCTCGCCCATCTTGAAATTGGCGCCGAAGGGCGGCTTGCCATAACGGTAGAAGACGTTGGGCATCAGCACCGCATAACCTTTTTCGGCGATGCGCTTGACCATGCCCTGGTTGGCGGGGCGAATGCCGAAAATGTCGGTGTAGAACAGCAGGCCGGGATGCGTGGCCGTATCGGGCGCATACAGGATCGCCTCGGCCGTCCCGTCCGCGGCGGCGATGTCCAGCGTCTTCTCGATCATGCATGCTCCCACTGATAGATGACGGCGTTCCAATAACGCGCCCGGTGCGAACCGGTAGGGGTGAAACCGCGCTGGCGCAAGATGCGGCCCAGCATGGCGTTGAAGTAGCCATGCGCAACAAGCACCGCGGCACACGGCTTTCCGTCTTTCACCGGCTCTCGCACCTTGGCGATCAGGATGTCGGCCGCCTGCGCCGCGCGATGCTTGGCTTTGCGGTAATTCTCGATCTCCGGATGATAGCCCGCATGCCAGAGCACGCGTGCCACAATCGCCCATTTGGGAACCCGCATATTCAGCAGCGGGATTTTGGGCGAGGCCAGCGGCGCTTCCGCGAACAACGGATCCACCGTGAGCTCCGCATGCGGCGCCAGCGCCTGGGCGCTTTGATGGGCGCGCGGCCGGTTCGAAGCGAAGACATGATCCAGTTCCTTGACCAGATCGGCAAGTTCCCGGGGCGGCAGGCTTTCGGGGTCCAACCCCGCCGCTTCATAGGCGTCGATATAATCGCGGAACCCGTGATGGCTGGTACGCGGGCTGAGCGGCAATGCGGGACGCCCGTGGCGGACCAGGATGATGCGCGCGCCCTTGGGGATATGCGATGGGGGGTGGGATTTCAGGTCCGGCGGCATCTGGAAAATCTATAGCAAAGCTCAGGCAATCGTCGCCAGCCCGCGTCAGGCCTCCAATGCACGCCGAAGCTGGCTCACGTCGAACGGCTTGGTGAGGTGGCCGACGCCATTGCCATGGCCCGTGGCGTCGCTGGAATAGCCCGAGGCGATGATCACCTTCAGGTTGGGTTTGAGAAGCCGGGCTTTTTCCACCAATTGCCGCCCATTCATGCCCGGCAGGCCCAGATCGGTGAGCAGAATCTCGATCTCGGGATCTTTCTCCAAAAGCGCCAGCGCTTCGGCGCCGTCTCCCGCCTCGGCGGCGCGCAGGCCGATCTGGGAAATCATGTCCATCGTCGCCATGCGGATGATGGGAACATCCTCGACCACCAGCACCTTGCTGACAGGGGATTCGGCCGTGGCCGGATTGGGGGGCGGTTGCGGCGGCGCGGCCAGCACGCCGCGGATCTTCCGCGCCAGCTCATCCTTGCGGTAGGGCTTGGAAAGCAGGAAGGCGTCATCGTCCAGCCGCCCGTTATGGACGATCGCGTTCTGGGTATAGCCGGAGGTGTAGAGAATGCGGATTCCCGGCCGCATCTGCTGCACCTGGCGGGTGAATTCCCGCGTGGGAATGGGTCCGGGCATCACCACATCGGTAAAGAGAAGCTGGGGATCGGCACCTTCCTCCAGCTGCCTGAGCGCGGCTTCGGCATGTTCCGCCGTCAGCACCTGATAGCCAAGCTCGCGCAGCATGTCGGCGGCGGTTTCGCGCACATCCTCGTCGTCCTCCACCACCAGCACGCGTTCGACGCCGCCCTGCACGGGCTTGGTGTTGACGGGGACGGCGGCCACCTCGGCCTGGCGGGTGCGCGGCAGATAGAGCTTGACCGTCGTGCCCTGGCCCACCTCGCTATAGATCTTGATATGGCCGCCCGTCTGCTTGACGAAGCCATAGGCCTGGGCCAGGCCAAGGCCGGTGCCCTTGCCTTCCGGCTTGGTGGTGAAGAACGGTTCAAAGACATGCGCGATCACTTCGGGCGCCATGCCCTGGCCGGTGTCGCTCACCGCCAAGAGCACATATTGGCCGGGAACGACTTCCTCGTGATTGGCGGCATAGGAATCGTCGAGATAGGCGTTCGCCGCCTCCAGCGTGAGCTTGCCGCCATTCGTCATCGCGTCGCGCGCATTGATGGCCAGATTGAGGATGGTGGTTTCCATCTGGTTGGGATCGGCCAGCGTGTTCCAAAGCCCGCCCGCGATCACCGCCTCCACCTCGATATTGTCGCCCAGGGTCCGGCGCAACAGGTCGGTCATGTCGTTGATCACGCGCCCCAGATTGACCGAGCGCGGCTCCAGCGCCTGGCGCCGCGCGAAGGCGAGAAGCTGGCTGATCAGGCGCGAGCCGCGCGACACCGCGATCATCGCATTCTCCACCCGCCGCGAGAGCGTGGGATTGGCCTTGACCTCGGTGCTGGCCGCGGTGAGATCGAGATTGGCGCTGATGATCTGCAACAGATTGTTGAAATCGTGCGCCACGCCGCCGGTCAGGTGGCCGATGGCTTCCATCTTCTGGCTCTGGCGCACCATGTTTTCCGCCTTGACGCGCGCGGAGATGTCCAGCACGCCGATCAGAAAGCCGCCGGCCGAAAGCGACGTGCGATAGACTTCCAGTTCGCGCCCGCCCCAACTGACCCGGATGGGATCTTTTGCCGGCTCGCCGGCGCGCGGCATCACCAGCACCGGGCGGGGCCGGTCCTTCTCGAAGCGCGCCAGGTCGGAAATCATGGTGCGGTCATTGGCCAGCGCGTCGGGAAAATCCAATAGGCGGAAGAATTGGCGATTGAAGGCGCTGAGCCTGCCGTCGGCGGCGAAATAGGCGACGCCGTCGCGCACATTGTCGAGCGTCGCCTGCAGCACCGCGGCCTCGCGGGCGCGCTCCTGCTCAGCCTCGGTGAGACGCACATTGTTGCGCACCAGAAGCCCGGCCGCGATCAGAAGCACGGCCAGCGCCAGCACCGCCACCGACACGGCGAAGACGATTTCATAATTCTTCTGGTCGGTTTCCTGTTGGTTGCGCGTGCGAAGCAGGCCCTGCTCTTCGGCCATGCCCCCATTGATTTCGTTTCGCAGCGCGTCCATCCAGACCTTGCCCAGGGTCATCGCCTGGACCATCGCCAGCGAGTTCCTGGGCGCGGTGACCGCCTGCGACAGGTCGAGGGCGTTGAGCCCCTGCCGGGTCAATGCCGCAAGCCGGTCGCCCCGCCGCTGCTCGGACGGATTGTCGGCGGTGAGCTGCTTGAAGCGGGCAAGGTCGCGCTCCACCCGCGCGCGAGCCGCCTGGGACGGTTGGAGAAAAACCCGGTCGCCGGTGAGTGAATAGCCGCGCGAACCGGTTTCCGCATCCGTCGCGTCGGCAAGAATCTGCCTAAGCGACCCCATCACCTGATAGGTATGGGTTATCGAGGCTTGCGCGGCGCGCTCATTGGCCGCGAACAAGACCGTGATGAACGCCACGGTCGCGAGAACAAGAAAGATCGGCACCGCCCCCAGCAGCACGAACCTGTTCGGTGTCAAAGCCCCTCGCGTACCCATATCCCCTGTCGTCAAACGTGCCATCCGGCGCCGGGTTCCGGATTCCCGTCGCGGGAGAAATCATGGCCCGGCTGGGGATGGGAAGCTACTCCCGGCCACCAGCCCATCCTTGAATCGGCGTGATCATTTACAGTCTAACGATTCTAACTTGCCTCATAAGATGTTGCTGCGGTTCGTCTATTTTAAATCGATCTGTGCTTTTCCAATGAAATGAAGGACCGGCCACATCCGTTTTGGCGCGGCCATCAAGCGCGTTAGTCTTCCGGCGCACAAAGGGAGGCAAAAGAATCATGTGCGATGAATTCATTCACCCGGGCTTGGTCACCGACACGCGCGTATCGCGCAGAAATTTTGGCCTGATGACATTGGGCGCGGCCGGCCTCGCCGCCAGTCCCGCGCTTGCCCAGGACAATGTGGTCGAGAAAGACGTGATGGTGAAAACGCCCGACGGCGCATGCGACGCGGTGCTGTTTCATCCCGCGCAAGGCACCCACCCGGCGGTTCTGATCTGGACGGACATCATGGGCCTTCGCCCCGCTTTCCGCGACATGGGCCACCGGCTTTCGGCGATGGGCTATACGGTGCTGGTGCCCAATCCGTTCTATCGCTCGGCGCGCGCGCCGGTCCTGCCGGGCAATATCAACTTTTCTGATCCCGATACCCGCGCCAAGCTCACCGGCTTCCGCAATGCCATGACCGATGACGGGATCGACAAGGACGCGGCCGCCTATATCGCCTTCCTGGACGCGCAACCGCAGACGGACAAGACGAAGAAGGCAGGCGTGCAAGGTTATTGCATGGGCGGCGCGCTCTCGTTCCGCACCGCCGCCGCCAATGCCGGGCGCATCGCCGCGGTCGGAAGCTTTCATGGCGGCAATGGGTTGGTCACCAAGAATCCGGACAGCCCGCATCTTCTGATCGCCAAGACCAACGCTGCCTATGTGGTGTGCCAGGCGCAGAATGACGATGCGCAACAGCCAACGGTGAAAGACGATCTCAAAGCCGCTTTCGCCGCCGCGCACAAGACGGCCTCGGTCGAGGTCTATCACGGCGATCATGGCTGGTGCGTGCCCGGCAGCGCCGTCTACAACCAGGCGGAAGCGGAGCGCGCCTGGTCGAATCTCAGCACGCTTTACAAGACGCAATTGGCATAAGGATTGCGGCCCGTGCGTGGCGTATCATCGGGCCTCCTGATTACGGGGCTGGGCTTTGGATCAAGATACTAAGGATGCTCTGGAAACTGGACTAACCGTCGTTCTTAGACCTGTCACTGATCTAGCTGAAACCGTTTTAGGGCTTGCTGGGGGAGACTTGCTCGCCGAAGTCCGAAAGCGCAATCGCGCAACAATGGCGCAAAAAACGAAGCGCATTTTGGAGGAACGCGGCGTTAAG
>DATKPL010000124.1:0-3052 GCA_035524155.1 Rhizomicrobium sp. | reverse complement strand
GATACCGTGCCATGGGCGGTGGGGCTTTATATTACCGCTGCCTATTGGTTCACGGCTTCGACCTCATTCGCCAATCCGGCCGTGACGGTCGCGCGCGCTCTTACCAACAGCTTCTCCGGTATTGCGCCGGCGCACGTGCTGCCCTTCATCGCGGCGCAGCTTTGCGGCGCGGCGGCAGCGCTCGCATTGTTCGGCTGGCTGCATGCGGAGAGGCGGCCTCTATGAGTTGGCGGCCCGCGCGCGTTTTTCCGCGTCCAGCACGCCCAGTTGCGCGCGGAGGTGGCCGGCGATGTCGGTGGCCTGGCGCGAGATTTCGGGGATGGCGGTGATTTCCCACCAGCGTCCCCGCGTCAACGCGCCCATCGCGAACAGATCGGGTTGCGGGCGGCCTCGCCCATCCGTCACGCGGCATTTATCGTCGATATTGAGGCCCAGATTGGCGATGCCGCTTTGCGCATGGCCGGCGGCGATGAGGTTGGCGGCCAGGGGAAAATTGCCTTTGCGCGGATCGGAATTGGGACCGGTGCAGTTGATCACCCGGTCCACCCGCACCTGATGGCGCTCGCCCGCGAAGTCGATCGCCGCATCCAGCGCTTCGCCGCGCGCATCCAGGCGCGCCAGCCTCCCTTTCAGCACCAGCACATTGCGGCAGGCCGCCTCTTCAAAGCGGTCGGCCATGGCCGGCGCCAGCCGGTGGCGATGGATGCTCCAATAGGTCATGGCGTGACGTAGAAAACGCTGTTTCTCCTTCAACGGAAAACGCTGCCAGACCTCCGCCCAGTGCGGGCGCATCGCATCCATCGCGCCTTGCCAGTCGGCGGGCTTGGGCGCCGGTCCCGCCGCCACGCGCAGCGCATGCGCCATCTTGCGCACGGTCGAAGGAAAGGGCCGCGCCAACGCCTTGCCGGGCGAGGGCTTCACATGGCGGGCGGGAACAAGGCCCCGGCGGGAGAGGCAATAGATCGCGCCGCGATGCCCCCCATCCAGAAGCGAGATCACCACATCGATGGCGGTGAGGCCGGTGCCTAGAACCATGACATTTTCTTCCGGCGCGACCGGCAAAGGCCCCCAGGGGTTGTCGATGATGCGGTGGGCGGCATCGGGATAACGCGGCGCGATGGGCGAAGGCATGTCGTTGCCGGTTGCCAGCACCACCAGGTCGGCCAGCGGGCTTTCCTTGCCGAACATCACGCGCCAGCCGCTGTCCTCGCGGGTGAGGTCGCGCACTTCGTCCCGGACGAAGCGCACATCCAGCCCATCCATCGCCGGCAGCTTCTTGCCCAGGATATCTTCGAGATATTGGCCATAGAGCGCGCGGGGAACGAACTGGTCCGCGAAATCGGGCGACGAGATGCCCTGCCGCGCCAGCCAATCCTGGAACTGGGCGGGCGCCAGCAAATCGGCCGACATGCGCGACGATGGCGTGTTGAGCAGATGGTGAGGATTTGCGGTGGAATAGGCGATGCCCGCGCCCACCCGCTCGCCGGTGCCGATCACGATCACCTGCACCGGCCGGTCGCAAAAGCGCGCCAGCGCCACAAGCAGCAACGCCGCGCTGGCGCCGTTTCCGCAGAGGGCAATGGTGCGCGGTTGCATGGGGCGTTCAGTTGCCGGGGGTCAGTAGTTGGGCTTGCCGCAGGCCAGTTTCGGCAAAGCATAATCGGGATTTGTGACAAAGCCGGTGTCGGAAAGGCTTGAGAGGAACGCCACCAGGTCTTTCACTTCATCGTCGCTGGCGCTCATATTCCTGAGCGCGGCATCGCGCAGGGGATCGGCGTCGTTGCCCAGATGGTCACGGATGGCGCCGGCCAATGTCTTGACCGAGCCGTCATGCATATAGGGCCCGGTCAGCGCCACATTGCGCAAGGACGGCGTGCGGATGGCGCCTTCGTCGGAGGATTTCTGCGTGATCTCGATCAGGCCGTGGTCGCGCGCGGGATATGCGCCTTTGCCGTCCTCATCATAAAGACCGATATTGTGGAATTTGAGATCGGTGAAATTGTTGCCCGCATGGCAGCTGTCGCAATGAAGCGCGGCGAAATCCTTCATGCCCCGCAGTTGCGCATCGCTCAGCGCCGTCTTGTCGCCGCGGCGGAAACGGTCGTAAGGCGCGTCATAGGAAATCAAGGTGCGCTCGAACGAGGCGATCGCCTTGCCCATCGCCGCCACGTCGATGCGGCCTTGCGTTTCTGGAAACGCCGCCTTGAACATCTGCCGGTAACAGGGATCGGCGGCAAGACGCCGGGCCAGTTCGGCGTCCTTGCCGGCCATGCCCATCTCGATCGGGTGCGTGCCTTGAAGCGGCACCAGCATCTGCTGTTCCAGACTGTGCTCAGTGGGATCGGCCCAGGTGAGCGGCATGAAATAGGCGGCATTGCCCAAGGCCATCACATTGCGCCGTCCCGGCACGCCGCCCACGCCGGGATGGCTGGCATTGCCTTCGGTGAAGGCGCGGTGCTGTTCATGGCAGGTGCCGCACGAGGTGGTGCCGTCCAGCGACAGGTCGGCGTCATAGAAAAGACGCCGGCCCAGCGCCACCTTGGCGCCGGACATGGGATTGTCGGCGGGCACGGGCGGCGGGCTGACACCGGGCGGCAGATGCCAGACATAGGCTTGTATTTGCGCAAGGGCGCTGGCGGAATCAACGAACGTCAGCCCCGCCAACGCCACGCCCAGAACCAGCCGCTTCATCACGAAACCCGGGAGACCATCACCAGCATGGTGGTATTGGACTCGGCCGAGATCTGCAGCACATAGCGGCCGGGCTGAAGCGGGAACTGCACCGTCTTGCGGATGCCGGTGCAGGCGGGGCCCGGCGCGTGCGCGGTCGAAAGCACCGATTTGCCGTCGCGCACAAGATCGATCCATGCGCCAGAGCTGAGATTGACCTGATAGGTGCCGGGCTTGTCGATGGTCACGCTCAATAGTCCGCCATGCGCGACCGAACCGCCCGGCTTGTCCGGCTGGGTGATGTAGGAAACCTCGCGCGTGCCGGCCAGGGTCACCCGCGCGCCATGGCCGATGGTGAGCGCGGCGGCGGAAAGACCGTCTT
>DATKPL010000123.1:0-4880 GCA_035524155.1 Rhizomicrobium sp. | reverse complement strand
TTACATATCCCGGCCTTGATACCCCTGACGCAAATCACGATATACTAAGAGCCCAAAGGGAGTTCCTCATGGCGGACTATGACAATCGGCTGGCGCGCAGTGCGACGGCTGGCGTGGCGACGGTGGATGCCGGCCTGCGCGCTTACATGCTTCGGGTTTACAATTACATGCTGGTGGGCCTGGTCCTGACCGGCGCGGTGGCGTGGCTGACGGCCGAAACGCCGCTTTCGCAGATTTTCTACAGCCAGGTTCAGACCGCGGGCGGCGTAATGCTGCAACCCAATATCCTGGGCTGGATCGCCATGTTCGCGCCGTTGGCGATGGTGTTTTTCCTCTCTTGGCGTATCCAGAAGATGAGCTTTGCGGCGGCACAGACCACCTTTTGGGTCTATGCGGCGCTCATGGGTGTGTCGCTGGCGACCATCCTGTTCGTCTACACCGGCACCTCGATCGCGATGACCTTCTTCGTCACGGCAGCTACCTTCGGTGCCATGAGCCTCTGGGGCTATACCACCAGCCGCGATCTCACCGGCTTCGGCTCATTCCTGTTCATGGGCCTGATCGGGCTGATCCTGGCTTCGCTGGCCAACATGTTTTTCCACTCGACCCAGTTGCAATTCGCAGTCTCGGTGATCGGTGTGCTGATCTTCACGGGCCTCACTGCCTATGACAGCCAGAGCATCAAGAACATGTACTATGTGGGCGATGACGGCGAGTTGATGGGCAAGAAGGCCATCATGGGGGCGCTGCGCCTCTATCTCGACTTCATCAACCTGTTCCTGTTCCTGTTGCGGTTCATGGGCAACAGCCGTCGTTAGTTTCCCCCATCTGTCTTCCCGGGGATAAACCCTCGGAAGACATCCTCCCCCGTCAATGGCTTCGCCATGCGGGGGAAGAAAGGCGGGGCCAAGGTTCGAGAAAGAAAAGGCCCGGTCTTTCGACCGGGCCTTTTTCTTTGGGGATATGCGCTGGATTACGCCGCGGCGGAGCGCTTGCCGGGCTTGGGCACGGGCACGGACGCCACCGCGTCCGCCGACTGGCGGCGAAGTTGGTACAAGGCCGATTGGAAGCCGATCTGCAAATAAAGGAGACTCAAGAGCGAAATCACGAAGGGTTTGGGCGGCATGCGCCGCACGGACACCAAATCCAGCCCGTGAGCCAGTGCCAGTTTCACGATCTTGCGCTGCGCCTTGGCGGGGAACTGGATCACCAGCCGGCCGTCGGCCGCCAGGTGATCGCCGGCCTGTGCCACAAGCGTGGGGAGGTATTTCCGCGAGGTGGCGAATTGATGGTCTTCCGCCTCGAACTCGTCGTCGATATACGGCGCGTTCGCCAGGATGAGATCGAACTTGCCTTCGACGCGTGCGAACATGTCGCTCTGCGTCACGGTCACGTTTTTCAAGCCGTGCAACCGGCAATTCTCTTCGGTGTTCTTGACCGCCGGCAGGCTGATATCCACGGCCACCACTTCGCGTGCCTTGGGCGCGCAGAAGACGCTGCCGACGCCGCTGCCGCAGCCCAGATCCAGCACCCGGTCGCCTTCGCGGCAATATTCGCTGCTGGTTTGCTCGTTTTCGAGGGGCTTGTAGACGCCGGGGAAAATCACCAGGCGCTTTCCCTCAAGCGTGACCGACGGCATGAGCGAATTCAACGTCCTGGCATGGAGATACCAGAACGCCATGAATCCGTGCTTGGCCGCCGCCAGCATTTTCATTCAGGGCTTTCCCAATTCCGGCTGGAGAAGAGGCGTCTTGCGGGATTTCCTGCGCACGCTTTCGACCAGACGGTCGGAATACCAGCGCAGGAGCGGGATGATGATGCCCGGCATGCGGTGCATCAGGGTGAGCGTTCCGCCGGGCGTAATCGCGAAGGCGCCGCGGCGAACGCCCTGCAAAACCGCGTCGGCAACCGCATCCGCGGTCCAGGTCTTGGCCAGGGCGCAGATCGCGCGGGTTTCCGCCGGGGCGGTCTTCATTTCCTCCTCGAGCATGGGCGTCTCGGTATCCGGCGGATAGGCGATCGAGACGCCGATACGATCGGCGCGCAATTCGGCGCGCAGCGTTTCGGCCAGTCCGCGCACGGCGAATTTGGACGGGCCGTAGGAGGAATAACCGAAGATGCCCATGAAGGCCGCGCCCGACGAGATCAGGACGATCTTGCCTTGTTTCTTTGCGCGCATGGCGGGCAGCGCGGCGCGAATGGCGTAAAGCGTGCCGAAGTAATTCACGGCCATGGCGCGCTCGAAATTGTCCGCCGGCAATTCGGAGAAATAGCCTGGTTCCGAGATGCCGGCCGAAGTGATGATCATGTCCGGCGCGCCGAAATTGGCGATCGCGGTTTTCACCGCGTCTTCGGTCTCGCTCCGGTTGGTGACGTCGGCGCTGTAGCAGCCCACCCGCCTTCCATGGCGGCGGATCTCTTCGGCGGCATCGGCAAGCTGATCCTTGCGCCGCGCGATCAGGGAAACGTCATAACCGGCAGCCGCGAGCTTGTTGCCCAGCGACTTGCCGATGCCGCTTGAGCCGCCCGTAATCAACACATGCATCGGGCACTTCCTTATCGTGCGTTAACTTCAAGAACGGACGATAATTGATGGAACCCTAATTCGGCGTGAAGAATCATCCCTAAATTGATCTTAGAGATGAGGGGATGGCTGCCCGTAAGTGGCCGCAGAATGGGGCTTTTTCCGATCCGCGGCGGAGACGCCAGGGTCAGTCCGCCAGGGCCTTGAGCAGTTTCCTGTCGAACACCCGAAGCACCTGGGCCAGTTCATGGCCGCGCTTCATCACCAGGCCGCCGGCCGCGATCACGCAATATTGTCCCTGGCGTGCGCGCAGTTTCGGGCGCTTCTCCACCCGGAACAGGGGCATTTCGCTGGCGCGGCGGAAAATCGAGAACACTGCCGCCTCTTCCAGGAAATCCACAGCATAATCGCGCCATTCCCCGGCGGCGACCATGCGGCCATAGACAGTCAGGATGCGGTTGAGCTCGGACCGGTCGAATCGCGTCACAGGGGCGCTTGGGAGATTTTCGCCAGGATTCCGCGCCCCTTCCTGGGAAGGAGCGCGCAATTCTATGGGTTCTTCGACCATCTAACCCTTAATTCGCCCATCCGGCGTTCCCCGGATAAACCTTTGAAAGCCGGATGCTCCGCGTCATCGGCATGATGGGCCCGGAACCCCCGTCCCCGCAAGGCTTTCGGATTTGTAACACCCGCCCAGAAATGGTCACGATTGAACCATGCGCTGGCCGTTTTCGAGATCCACCATCCCTTTGTCGGTTGGCCGTGCTTTTGAGTCGGCCCGGAACTTCAAGCCCCCCAGCCCTTTCCGGGTCAGGCCTTATCGAGCCAACCGACGCTCTCCCTTTTTCCACTATCGCGCGGCCGCTACTTCTGCGAGCGGATGAAGGCTTTGAAGATGGCGTCGAGCTGCCCGAACATCCCGCCCACAATGCCGGTGAAGGTGAGCACCATCACGCCCCACGGAATATAGAGGTCGGGCCGGTCGCCGAAGAGATTGGCGGCCGCCACCGCCACCACCCCGCATGATGCGCCCGCGGCGCCGCCGCCCAGGGCGGCCGCGCGAAAGCCCCGCGCCAGGTCGCGGGCATAAAGCAGCCCCGCCACGCCGGCGATCAGCATGCAGCCGAACATCAGGAAGGCGTGCTTGAGCCAGGGACGGTAGTGCGCCGCCACGACCAGAAGCAGCTCGAACATCACCCCCACCGCGATGGCGCGGCGCAAAATCTTCAGATTGACCACACCAAACTCCCGCCCTTTTTCCGGCGGACCGTGACGAGAGGTCCGCTTGCGGCTCCGGATTGATTTCTCTAAACGGAGAAAAAGGTTCCCGCCAATATGATAGAAATCCAGCATCTCACCAAGCGTTTCGGGCCGCTGACCGCAGTCAGGGATTTGAGCCTGACGGTTGGGCCGGGCGAGGTGCTGGGCTTTTTGGGCCCCAATGGCGCGGGCAAATCCACCACCATGAAGATGGTGACGGGCTATCTGGCCCCTGACGAGGGCTCGGTCCGCATTTGCGGCCACGATATCGTGACGGACACGATCGCGGCCCAGAAGCGGCTGGGCTATCTGCCCGAAGGCGCCCCCGCCTATGGCGAGATGACGCCGCGTCAATTTCTGCATTTCATCGCCGAGGTGCGCGAGCTTGCCGGCGAGGCGGAAAAGGCGGCAACAGAGCGCGCCATCGCAGGGGCGGAGCTTCAGGATGTGCTGGACCAGCCGATCGAAACCCTGTCCAAGGGCTTTCGCCGCCGCGTCGGCCTGGCCCAGGCCATCCTGCACGATCCCGAAGTGCTGGTACTGGACGAGCCCACTGACGGCCTGGACCCCAACCAGAAACATGCGGTGCGCGGACTGATCCGCGGCATGGCCAAAAACAAGACCATCATCGTTTCCACCCATCTCCTGGAAGAAGTGGACGCGATCTGCACCCGCGCCGTGATCATCGACCGGGGCCGGATCGTAACCGACGCCAAGCCGGCGGAACTCGCGGCGCGTTCGCCGTCGGGCCGCCTGGACGATGTCTTCCGCCAGCTCACCACCGGCGACACCAGCGGGGCGGCGGCATGAACGCGCTCTGGGCAGTCTTCGCGCGCGAGTTCAAATCCTATTTCGCGACGCCCCTGGCGTTCGTCTTCCTGGTGATCTTCCTCTTCACGATGGGCGCCTTCACTTTCTATCTGGGCCATTTCTACGAGAACGGCAGCGCCGATCTTACCGTCTTCTTCGGCTATCACCCCTGGCTCTATCTGTTCCTGGTGCCGGCGCTGGCGATGCGGCTCTGGGCGGAAGAACGGCGGACCGGCACGATGGAATTGCTGCTCACTTTGCCGGTGCCGCTCTGGGCCACGGTGGT
>DATKPL010000122.1:0-2877 GCA_035524155.1 Rhizomicrobium sp. | reverse complement strand
TTCTTTCAACATCACTGCCACGCCCACCACCTTGCCATCATCACCGCGATGCATCATGTGCAGCACCATGTCATAGCGTTTGCCGTGGATCGTTTCTTCGCTGGGACGATGGAAATGGAATTGGGTGAGTTCGTAGCGCTTATCGCCCACGATCAGGAAATTGCCATTGCCTGCGGGATAGTCCACTCGCACCGCGGTATAGCCATTGTTGACGATGGTGAGCGGCCCGGGCTTGTAGGCGAAGCGGAGCGTGGGCAAATCGGCCTTGCGCGTAGCGCCGATGGCGATGGGCGATTGTGCCTTGCCGCTTTCGCAGACGGCATAGTCGGGATCGAGCGCGCCCCAGTGTGACGGCCCCTTGTCGCCGTCATAACTCCAGGGCGTGCGCCATTGGGCATGGCTGGGCAGCGGCGCCAGGAGAGCGCTTGCCGTCAGCGCCCGGACAAGAATTTTTCGCAAGATATTTCCTCCAGGAACGGGCGCAACCATAGCAGGGTGCTCGCTGCGATCCTTCGGTTCCGGCCGAACTGTCGGCCATGACGCGCTTTCGCCGTTTGGCGGCTATGCTAGTTTCAAGCGCGCCGCCTCGCCGAGCCGATATTTTGCAACAGCACCAAACCCATAGATCCGGACTTAAATCCGCGCGCGAGGAACAGGCGCCGCTGCTGGCGGCGCTGGATCTGGGCACCAACAATTGCCGGCTTTTGATCGCCCGGCCGGTGCCACCTGACGCGTTCAAGGTGGTCGATTCCTTCTCGCGGATCGTGCGGCTGGGCGAGGGGGTGGGAGAAACCGGATGTCTGTCCGAGGCCGCGATCGAACGCACCATCGCCGCGCTCAAAATCTGCGCGGAACGCATCGCCCAGCATAATGTCGGCCGGGTCTTTGCCATCGCCACCCAGGCGGCGCGCCAGGCGGCGAACACGGATTTGCTGGTGACGCGCGCCCGCGACGAAGCGGGCATCGTGCTGCAAGTGATCTCGGCGGAAACCGAGGCCGATCTGGCGGCGCTGGGCTGCGCGCCACTGATCGGGCGGAAATATCAGGGCGCCTTGATCTTCGATATCGGCGGCGGCTCGACCGAGATTGTCTGGCAGCACAAGGAGAATGGCGCGCTGCAAAAGCGCTTCGCCGCCTCGATGCCGGTGGGCGTGGTCAATCTGGCGGAAGCGTATGGAGAAAAATCGCGCGACCGCGCCGGATACGAGGCCATGCGCGACGCGATGCTGGACCGCTTTGCGCCGCTTCGCGCGGAAACGGGCGGCTTCGACCCCGCCCGTGAACATCTGTTGGGCACGTCCGGCACCGTGACCACGCTGGCGGCGCTGGCGCTTAAACTGCCGCACTATAGCCGCATCAAGGTGGACGGCAGCTGGCACCAGACCGCACAGTTGACCGCCGTGGCGGACGGCGTCTCCCGCCTGGATGTGCAGGCCTTGGCGAAAATGGGCGCGATCGGGCCCGAACGCGCCGATCTGATGCTGGCCGGGGCTGCGATCTTCGCCGCGATCTGTGCGCTCTGGCCCAGTCCCATGCTGCGCGTGGCCGACCGCGGCTTGCGCGAAGGCATGTTGCGTCAGATGCGCGATGCGCTCATAAGCCCAGCATGAAGACCGGATCGCGTGGCCCCGGTTCGCGTGGGGCGGATTCGCGCGGGTCAGGCCGCGCCAAGATCAAGAAAAGCGGATTGAAGGCTTCGTCGCGCCAATGGCTGACGCGCCAGCTCAATGATCCATATGTCCACGCCGCCAAACGGGAAGGTTATCGCAGCCGCGCCGCCTTCAAGTTGCTGGAGCTGGATGACAAATTCCATTTCCTCAAAAAAGGCGCCCATGTGCTGGATCTGGGCGCGGCCCCCGGGGGTTGGAGCCAGGTGGCGGCGGCGAAAGGCGCCCAGGTGGTGGCGGCCGATGTGCTGGAAATAGAATCCATTCCCGGGGTCACGTTTTTCCAGGCCGACCTCACCGACCCCGACGTGCCCGCGATGCTGATCAAGGCGCTGGGTGGTACTGCTGATTTGGTGATGACCGACATGGCGGCGCCCACCACGGGTCATCGCGCCACCGACCATTTGCGCACCAGCGCGCTTGCCGAGATCGCGCTGGAAGTGGCGCAGGACTGCCTTCGGCCCGGCGGCACCTTCGTCGCCAAGGTTTTCCAGGGCGGCGCCGGTCAGGCGCTGCTCGACCGGATCAAGAAAAGCTTTCAGGGCGTCAAGCATGTGAAACCGCCCGCCTCCCGCGCAGATTCGGTGGAACTTTATCTTGTGGCGACCGGATTCAAGGCGCCCCCCTAAGCCCCCGGACAGATTGATATTTCAGAAGGAAAGCAGCATTTCTCCGCGCAGGCGCGGGGCGAAAAAATTACGCTTACCTTACAATCTTCTGCTAATGTGAATGGGCTTTAATCTTGGGGGGTTCATGAGGCTCTTTGTTTTGGTCTCCGGGCTGCTGGCGCTGGGGATCATGTCCGCGGCCGCGCAGGATACGGCTCCAGCTGCGGTGCCCGCCAAGCCGGACGAAACCGTGACTGTGGATGCGAACAAAATCACTTGCGTGGTGAGCGACCCGCCCACGGGCAGCCGGCTGGGCGCGCACCGTACGTGCCATACCCAGGCCGAGTGGGACCGCCTCCGCGCCGACAGCGCCATGACGATGCAGGATCTGACGAACCGCGAAATGAACAGGGAGCGGACGATCCATACCGGCAACTGAGCGTTGCCGCCTTGACCTGACATGCGGAAAGCCCCGCCGGTAACGGCGGGGCTTTCGCATCATGCATTCTACTGGTTACGGCGCCGGGCGCAGCGAAATCTCGCCGATGCCGGCCGCCACGTTCAGGCCTTTGCTACCCGAAACCGACAGCGGCTGCAGGTCG
>DATKPL010000121.1:0-3645 GCA_035524155.1 Rhizomicrobium sp. | reverse complement strand
CAGGATGGTCTTGAAATCGTAATGCTGCGCCATCGCCGATTGGCCGCAGATCACCATCTGCAAGCCTGCCTTCTGAAGCTGTTGCAGGATTTCGACATTGGGATTGTGGTCCACGCCGGTGCGGCCCTTGTAGGTGGCGTCATCGGTGACCAGCGCGATGCCGGGACCGTGGAAGACGGCGACAAGATGCATGTGGCTGGCTGGAACGCCGTGCCTTTCAAAGGTGTTGATCAAGGTGCCGATGCCCTTGAGCGCCGGATTCACCTGGTCGGGCGAACCCGCCATGGTCTCGACATTGAAGGCGATCTTGTAGTCCAGCTTGGGATCGGGAAGCTCATGTGCTTCCGGGAAATCCTTCATGGTCCCTGCCGCGGGAACGGGCAACGCCTGGGCAAAGGCCGGCGCCGGGGAAAGGGTCAGGCAGCATAAGAGGGCCCCCGCGGCCGCGAGGTTGTTCATTAGCCGATTGGTCACGAATGTCTCCATGTGATGGGATTGGCGCGGGCCGAACTTAGTGACCACGCCATGCCCCATCAAGGGGCTTGCTGCCGCATCGAAAAGCCCGCCGGTGCTTCGCCGTGGGTCCAGCGCGCCATCATTTCTTCATAGGCCGTTTCGATGTGGCGGGTGGTGCGGGCGGTGTCGAACAAAGGCAGCGTGGCGCGGTTGCGGTTGAGACGATCGCGGAATGACGCCAGAAGCTTGCGGTCGCGGGTAAGCTTCACCGCCATCGCTTCATACTCGTGAAAATTCCTGGCGATCAGTTCGGGCAGGCCCACCGCGTTCAGCAGGCTGGATGCCACGCGGCCCGCGAACGCATCGCCCCGGCAGGTGAGAAGCGGCAACCCGGCCCACAGCGCATCGCTGGCGGTGGTGTGGGCGTTGTAGGGCAGCGAATCCAGGAATAGATCGCCCAGCATCAGGCGCGCCAGATGGGGCCGGTTCTCCATCTGCGGGGCAAAGATCAGCCGCGCGGGGTCCACGCCCGCCCGCCCCGTCTCGGCCTTGAGATTGGCCGAGAACAGGGCATTGCTTTCCAGGAGCCACAACACGCTTCCCGGCACGGCGCGCAGCAATCGCAGCCACAAGGCGAACATCTCGGGCAAAATCTTGTAGGCATAGTTGAAGTGGCAAAAGACGAAATCGCTGTCGCCAAGGCCATGGGCGGCGCGCGGCTGCGGCACGGGGTGAGGCCGCTGGCTGTCGTTGATCTGGTAAGAGCCCGGCAGCCGCACCACTTTTTCCGCGAAGAATTTTTCCTCGCCGGGCAGGATGACGTCGCTGTCGGCCAGGATGTAATCGATATAATCCGCGCCCAATGTGCCGGGAAAACCCAGGTAATTCACTTGGAGCAGCGCCGGATGATGGGCGAACACGCCCATCCGCAGTGCGCCGAAATAGCCGTTGAGATTGACCAATATGTCGATCTCCTGCGCCGCGATCAGCTTGGCGGCGTCCTGGTCCGACAATGTCTGGATGGGAAGAAAGCGGTCGAACGCCATGTTCACCCGCCGTCGCATCGGGCTTTGATCGTCGCGGCTATTGTCGAAGCCGATCACGTCGAAACGGGTGCGGTCGTGGCTCTCGAACAGGCCCGCGGCGAGGTACATGGTGGCCTGGGCACGGAATTCGCCGCAGAGATAACCGACACGGATTTTTCCCGGCCGCCGCTGCCCGCGGGCCACGAAGGTCTGCGCCGGGTATTTGTCCTGCGCGTAAATCTTGGCGCAGGCCAGGAGATCGGCGGGTGACGACGACAGGCCCTGATAGATGTAAGGCTCGGCAACGCGCTTGCCCGCGCGCACGCCCTGGTCCAGGCCCGCGCGCTCTTTCTCGAAGCCGCGCCAGTCGCCCGCATGCATCTTCAGATGCAGCAGATCGCCCCGCGCATAGGGATAATCCGGCTTCAACGCCACCAGCCTTGCGAGGTCGGCGATCGCGCCCGTCACATCGGCTTTGCGGGTCCACAAGAGATTGGCGCGGCTGGCCAGCGCTTCCGGCATGTCGGGATCGATCGCGAGCGCGCGGTCATAGCTGTCGAGCGCGGCATCGACATCGCCCATGGCGCGCTGGATGCCGGCACGGTTGACGAACGCGCCGGCATGGTCCGGTTTCTGCTTCAGCACGCGTTCGAATTCGGCCAATGCGCCCGGCCCCTGCCCCAGCGCCATCAGCGCCAGGCCGCGATTGTTGCGCGCCTCGGCATAGTCGGGACGCACCGCCAGCGCCCGGTCATAGCTTTCCAGCGCCGCGCTGCCCCGGTTCAACGCCACCAGCACCAGGCCGCGATTGTTCCACGCATCGGCGTTGGACGCGTCCAGCCCCACGGCGCGGTCGAAATCGGCCAGCGCCTCGTCATTGCGGCCCAGCTTGGAATAAAGCGCGCCGCGATTGTTCCAGGCGCGGCTGTTCGCGGGCGCGGCCTTCACCACCTGATCCAGCGCGCCCAGCGCCTCGGCATAGCGGCCCACCCCTTCCAGCGCGATGCCGTAATTGGCCAGCATGTCCGGCGTGGCGGGCTGAAGCTTCAGCGCCCGCTCGATATAGGGCAGCGCCTCGGCGGGGCGGCCCTGGTGCAGCCGGATCAGGCCCATCAGATGCAGGGCGGGATAATAATTGGGGTCCTGGGCCAGCGCCTTCAGATAAAGCGGTTCGGCCTCCGCCAGCCGCCCGGCCTTGTGCAGCACCAAGGCTTCCTGAATCCACTGTTGAAGCATATACGCGCCTCTGCCTGTCACACTGCCTTCGCCGGGAGTGCCGATACTGTAAGGTAGCGGACCCGCCACCGGAAGGAGCACCTTTGGCCGATCCCGCCTTCACCGATCTGCCGCCCGCGGCCGGGCTGCCCGATGCGCTTCTGGCGCTGAACAACGATTTCACCACCGAATTGTCGCCGCTCGATCCGGACAAGGCGCGCCACCTGGTCCGGCACGCCTTCATGGCCCGGGCCATCGGCGAGGAGGCGCTGCTGCTCGCCTTCGACCAGGATGCGGCCTACGACAACCCCAATTTCCAATGGTTCCGGGACCGATTCGACCGATTCGTCTATATCGACCGGGTGGTGGTGACACCCAGGCGCCAGGGCTGGGGCTGGGCAAAGTTCTTATACGAGTCGCTGTTCGCGCGCGCGCTGGAACGGGGCCATGCCAACGTCACCTGCGAGATCAATGTGGACCCGCCCAATCCCCGCTCGGAAGCCTTCCACAACGGGCTGGGTTTCGAGCCGGTAGGCCAGGCCATCCTGCCCGGCGCGGGCAAGACCGTGCGCTATTTCTGCAAGCGCATCGGCTGACGGATCAAAGCGCGAAGAACGGGCGGCGGCGGGGATAAAGGAACGTGTCGTAGCCGTATTTCCAGACATTGAACCAGCTTGTCTCCAGCGGCTGGGGCGACAAGGGCCGCCCATCCCCGGCGGGCGAGACATAGATGCGCTGGTTCTGGAACGAGATGTAGAGGTGGCTCTGCTTCAGCACATCCATGCCGATGATCATGTCGGGCAGGAATTCGGATAATTGGTATCTATCGCGGGCGGTCTTGGCCGCGTGAAACTCGCGGGTGTTCTGGCTCTGAATGTCAAAGGGGACGGCGATCTCGGGATTGGTGAAGGTCAGCCCGCCGAACGTCAGGTTGGAGAATCTCCGCGTC
>DATKPL010000120.1:0-3879 GCA_035524155.1 Rhizomicrobium sp. | reverse complement strand
CAAAATAGCCGATAATTCGCGGCCGTAATCGGCCTCGCCCTGGTGGGTGGTGCGGCGATAGCTGAAGAGGCCATTTTCCGGCGGATAGGTGCAAAGCGCCAGATCATGGAGTTGCTGGACACCCGCTTCTTTCAACCTGTGGACGACATAGCCGGGCAGGTCGAAGCGGTAATGTCCCGCCCGCTCGCCCGCGACAAAGAAGCGGGCATCGCCGCCGCCGAAGCGGTCGCGCAAATCCTGGCCCACTTCGTAATTGGCCTGGGAAATGGTGGGGCCGATGGCGGCAACCAGGCGCGACATCCTGGCGCCCAGTTTCTCCATGGCAGCGATGGTGGCTTCCAGCACGCCACCCACCGCGCCCTTCCAGCCGGCATGGGCGGCGCCGATCACCCGCGCCTCAGGATCGGCGAACAAAACCGGTGTGCAATCGGCGGTGAGAATGCCCAGCGCCACGCCGGGCCGGGCCGTGACCAGGCCGTCGCCTTCCCGCCGCGCGGCAAAGTCCCAACCCGCGTCCACCACATGCACGGTGCCGCTGTGGATTTGCGCCAAAGTGACGAGTTGCGCCTTGGGTTCCAGCGCGGCCAGCGCACGGGCGCGGTTTTCGGCGACCGCCTCCGGATTGTCGCGCGAACCCGGCCCACAATTGAGGCTGGCATAGACACCGGTCGAGACCCCGCCCTCGCGCGTGAAAAATCCATGCGCCAGGCCGGGCTCTTTGGCCAGATTGGCGGCGCGATGAAAGCGAAGCTGTTCCATCAGAAACCTGATTATCAAAATCCCGGCGGCGGTGGCGCGAAGGGCGGCAACAATGCCATCGCCTGAAACAATTTTCCCATTTGCTCAGGCGCGGTCAAACGCCGGAGCGCGGATTCGATATCCACCACTTCTGCAGGATTGGCTTTGGCCAGCGCTTTCGCCCGCGCGCCGATGCCCATCCGTTCCAGGAACTGGCCTTGCGGCATGGGGCCGAATGCAATGGCCCCGCCATGCCGCGCCGCGTCGCCAAGCGCAGCGAAATCCACATGGGCGGAAAGATCATGGCGGCCGGGTTCATCCAGGGGCCGGACAAATCGATGCGCACCCACAGCCTGCAAAGTCTCGCCAAAGCCGATGCCGGCATATCCATAGTCCAGGATCAGCGCCGCCCCGCCATGATTCGCGATGCCGCGCGCGATCTCCTCCCCCAATGCGGTGGTTGCTGGCGAGGTTTCGTAGAAGCCGCCTTCCGGCGCGCCGGCGCGTGAAGAAGGGATGGACGCGGTGGGCGCGGGCAAGGGCGCCAGGGCGAAATCCAGCTTTCCGTCCTTCGCCACCACCATGCGTTCGCACCAGCCGCGCGCGGTCTTCACATATTGGCGGACGGGCAGGGCGTCGAAGAATTCATTGGCGATCACCAGGAGCGGCGCATCGCGCACATCGAAATGGGCCGCCCAGCGAATCCGCGCGCCGCTTTCCCTGAGCGTCTGGTGCTGAAGTTCGCGCAGCACCGGGCTGGCTTCGACCAGCACCACGTCCACGTCGTCCAGAAATTTCGGCACCCGCTTCAGAGTGCGCAGCGCGTCGGCCATCAAGGTGCCGCGGCCCGGACCCAGTTCGACCAGATGGGTGTTTTGCGGCCGGCCTTGATCCTCCCAGACCTGGGCGCACCAGGCGCCCAGCAGCTCGCCGAACATCTGGCTGATCTCGGGGGCGGTGACGAAATCGCCTTTGCCGCCGAAGGGATCGTGGGTGGCGTAATAGCCGCCCTCCGGATCGTGCAACGCCAAGGTCATGTATTGCGCCACCGAGATCGGGCCCTGGGCCGCGATCAAGGCGGCGATGCGCGCGCCTAGTGTCGTGGTTTCGAAGTGCGCCATATCATCGATATCCGGCTCTAGGGCAAACTTCGAAACCAAAACGACACTAGAATCAATAATTGCTAGTGTCCTTCGTTTCCAGAATTCGTCTTGAACCCGATATAGAGATCGCACGAATTTTGGAATCGGGACACTAGCGCAGTCACTTCCGGGTCTTGAAAGCGACGGCGAACAAAACCGCTGAACCCAGCCAGACCGGAATCGACAGCGCCATACCCATGCTGATGGGACCCAGGAAGGGCGCGTCGGGTTCGCGGAAGAATTCGCTGATGAAACGGAACGTGCCATAGCCCAGGAAGAAGATCGCCGAGATCAGGCCGGGCCGGTCCTGGGCGCGGAAAACACGGAACGCGATCTGCACGATGACGAAAAGAAGAATGCCTTCCAGCGCCGCTTCATAGAGTTGGCTGGGATGGCGCGGCAAAGGCCCGGCGCGGGGAAACACCATCGCCCAGGGCACGTCGGTGACGCGGCCCCACAATTCGTCATTCACGAAATTGGCGATCCGGCCAAAGAACAGGCCCAGCGGTGCAAAGGCGCAGGCCAGATCGGCGATGGGCAGCATCCTGAGTTTATGTTTGCGGCAGAACAGCCAGACCGCGATCACCACGCCCAGCAACCCGCCATGGAAGGACATGCCGCCTTCCCAGGCCGCGATCAGCTTGATGGGATTGGTGACGAAGGCATAAGGCAGGCCGCGGCAGAACTCGGCATCGGGCGAGACGCTGCACAGGCCCACGCCATAGATCAGGTCCCAGCCCAGCCGCCCGCCCAGGATCACGCCCAGGGTGCACCACACGACCAGATCGCCGATCTGGTCTTCGGTCGCGGGAGGCTTGCCGTTGAAAGGCGGATCTTTCCACAGCGAAACGGTCCGGATCGCGCGGGCGATGCCCCACCAGGCAAACAGCAGGGCGGCGATATAGGCGAGCCCGTACCAGCGGATGGCGAAGGGGCCCAATTGGACCAGTATCGGATCCAGATGGGGATAGGGGAGGGCCGCCAGGAACATGGAACGCAACTCGCGCTGCTTCGCCCATTGTGTCAAGCCGCCCCTTTCTCCATATAAAGAAAAGGGAGGCAAGCATGGCGCAGACCGACAATCCGTTCCTGGACGGCATGGCCAAGATGTTCACCGACGCGGCCGGCATGGCCCAGGGCGTACGGGCCGAAATCGACACTTTCGTGAAGCAGCGGCTGGAGCGGCTGGTTGCCGACATGGACTTCGTGCCGCGCGAAGAGTTCGAAGCGGTCAAGGCAATGGCCGCCAAGGCGCGCGCCGAGAATGAATCGCTGGCGGCCCGCATCGCCGCGCTGGAGTCCAAAACCGCACCCTGAGGCTGCTTCGCGCGCCACGTCAAAGCTGTGGAATCTTCTCTCACCCCGGGGATGACGACTCGGGGACTCTTGTGCCACCGCAAAATCTTGTGCCAGTTTGGGTCTCAGCTGCTTCGTTTTGTGGCTTGGAGCCGACATGACCGTGATTCACCAGGACGATTTCGCCTACACCCCCCATCCGATCGACCTGCTCGAGCGTACGGTGGAGAACAATGGCTGGAGCTTCGAGCGGGCCGGGCGGGACGAGTTGAACCTGTCGGTGGCGGGCAAATGGAGCGACCATCATTTCAGCTTCTCCTGGCGCGACGACCTTAAGTCGCTGCACCTCACTTCCACCTTCGACATGCGGGTAAGCGACGATGTGCGCCGCCAGAACGTGGCCGACCTGCTGATGTATGTGAATGCGCGGCTATGGATCGGCCATTTCGACCTCTGGCACGAGGACGGCGCCATCGTCTTCCGCCACGCCATGATCTTCCCCGGCGCCGAGGCCAGCGCCTCGCAATGCGAAGCGCTGCTCAATCTCGCGCTGGAAGCGTGCGAGCATTATTATCCCGCGTTCCAGTTCGTGCTGTGGGGCGGCAAGAGCGCCGAAGACGCCGTTGCCGCCGCCGTGCTGGAGTGCGCGGGACGTGCGTGAATAAGGTTGGCGTGAGCGGCTCTTTCCTTCTGATTGGCGCCG
>DATKPL010000119.1:0-2124 GCA_035524155.1 Rhizomicrobium sp. | reverse complement strand
CGCCAGCCGATTGTCATAGTCCGCCATGAGGAACTCCCTTTGGGCTCTTAGTATATCGTGATTTGCGTCAGGGGTATCAAGGCCGGGATATGTAAAAGAGGCGGCCCTAAGTCGCGGATTTCGAAGGGTTAATGTGGCCCTTCGGTCAGGCGTTCCTGAGCCGAGCCGCCGGCCGGGCATTCAAGGCCGCAATTGCCCCGAAAAGGCCGAACAGCAGGGTGGCGAGCCCCCCGCCCACGACCGTCCAAAGCACTGCGCCTCCGTCGAAGACGAAGGGTGCTTCCAGCAGCTGGCGGGCGATCACATTGGCCGCCAGTGTTCCGGCGCCGAGGGCGATGATGCCGGTTGCGACGCCCAGGACGCCATATTCCAGCACATAGACCAGCGCGATCTGGAGCCGCGTCGCGCCCACCACTTTCAGCACGGTGGCGTCATAAAGGCGGCTACGGGCGCCGGCCGCAATGGTGCCGGCCAACACCAGAAGCCCCGCCAGGATGGTGACAAGGCTGGCGATGCGGATGCCTTGCGCCAGCTGCTGCAGCAAGGTGTCCACCTGGGCGATGGCGTCTTTGACGCGCACGGTCGAGATGTTGGGGAATTTGTCGGTCACCGCCAGGTACATGCGGTTCTCGTCCGGCCCGTCGATCTTGACGGTGGCCAGGAACGAATGCGGCGCCTTGTCGATCAGTCCGGGCGACAAGACCAGCACGAAATTCTGCCCGCCGGTGGAGAAATCCACTTTACGCAAATTGGCGATGCGGCCGTCTATCTCGCGTCCCAGCACATTCAGGGTCATGGGATCGCCGATCTTGAGGCCCGCGCCTTTCGCGACCTCCGCGTCCAGCGAGATCAGGGTGGGGCCGTCATAATTGGCGGGCCACCATTTGCCGTCCGTGATCAGCGTGCCCTTGGGCGGCGTTGCCGCATAGGTGATGCCACGGTCGCCGGAGAGCGCCCATTTCACGTCGCTGGAGACTTTGGCTTGCGCTGATGGCACGCCATTCAGCGAGGTAATGCGGCCCCGGATCATGGGCGTGCGCTTGTAATCCTGCGCGGTCTTGAAGCTTTCGATGGTCTGGTCAAAGGCTTGGACCTCATCGGGTTGGATATCGACAAAGAAGAAACTGGGGGCGCGGCTGGGAAGGGAGTCATTCACTTCCTGCGCCATGGTCCGATCGATCAGGATCACGGTGGCGAGCAGGGTGAGACCCAGGCCCAGCGCGGTGATCACGCCTTCGGTGGCGGCGCCCGGGCGGGTGAGGTCGCCCACCGCCAGCCGCGCCAGCGGCGAACGCGGGCGGGGCAGTTTGCGCAAGGCCCGCGTGAGGCCGCCCGCCACCAGCCGCAGCAGAACCAGCAGAACAATCGCGCCGCCCAGAAATTCACCCGCATATAGCGGCGAGGGCGCCATCCCCAGCATCAGCCCGGCGATGCCCAGGCCGGACAGCGCCGCCGCCACGATATAACCCATGCGAGGGCGGGCGCGGGCAGGCGAGACGGTCTCGCGCAACAGGCTGGCAGAGGGAATTTCCCGTGCGCGGCCCAAAGGCGGCACCGAAAAAGCGATGGCCGAAAGCAAACCAAAGCCCGCCGCCAGCAACAACGGTCCGGGATAAATCCCAAGCTCGGGCGGCAAAGGCAGCACATCGCCATAGAAATGCGCCAGCAGGAACGGCGCGGTGGCGCCGATAAGCGCGCCCAGGATCAACGCGCCTACCGCGATCGCCATCACCTGCAGGAAGAAGATCAGGAACACCAGCGAGCCGTCCGCGCCCAGGGATTTGAGGATGGCGATGTCGTAGCGCTTGCGGTCCAGGAACGCCGACACGGCCTCGCTGGCGCCCACGCCGCCCACGCCCAACGCCGTCAAGCCGACCAAGGTGAGAAACATCGAAACTTGCTCGACAAAGCGGCGGATGCCCGGCGCGGCGTCGTTGCGGTCATGGATTTGCCAGCCGGCGTCAGGGAAGGCGCTTTTTGCGTCGTCCTTGAAGCCGGCGATGGTGATGCCGGGCTTGAATGCCAAGCGGTAGGAATAATCGATCAGGCTGCCCGGCTGGACCAGGCCGGTGGCGGCCAACGCCTTGGATGAAATCAACAGATGCGGGCCCAACGAAAAGCCGG
>DATKPL010000118.1:0-2369 GCA_035524155.1 Rhizomicrobium sp. | reverse complement strand
TCAGCTGCAGCGCGATATAGGGAACGGTGGCGATGATGCCGGTGGCGGCAACCGCCAGCGCCAGGCCTCTGGAGCCGAAACGGCCGCGAACGAAATCGGCGGCGGTGACATAGCCCTTTTTGTGCGCCACCGACCAGAGACGGGGCATTACCGCGAACAGGATGGGATACATCAGGATGGTGAAAGGCACGGCGAAGAAGCCGGTCGCGCCCGCGCCGGCGACCAGCGCCGGCACCGCCACGAACGTGTAAGCGGTGTAGATGTCGCCGCCCAGCAGGAACCAGGCGATCAGGGTGCCGAAGCTGCGTCCGCCCAGGCCCCATTGCGCCAGATCGGCGACGTTCACGCTGCGCATCTTGGTGGCGTAGAAGCCAAGACCGGCGGTGGCGAAGAAAAGAACCAGAAAGACGATCAACGCGACAGGATTGGCGCTCATTTCCGCTTCTTCTCTTCATACAGATAGACGGGGATGGTGCAGGCGGTGCCTAGAAAGGTCCAAACCGTCTGGTACCAATAGAAGAAAGGAATGCCGAACAATTCCGGCTCGATGCGGTTGTAGAACGGCACCCAGAGCAGCGCCACGAACGGCAGCACCAGAAACAGATAAATCGGATGAAAGCCGCCGCGGCGCGGTTGTTCGTCCATTTCCTTCCCCTTCGACATGGAGACGCCGCCTTACCCGGCGGCGTCTTTCTTTTTATTAATAAACTTTAAACTGCGCGCGGATCAACCACCTTCTCACTGCTTGACGTAGCGCACCACGTTCCTCTGTTCGACCTGGCCGCTATAGACCGTGCCATGGCCGTCGGCCCAGATGCCCTCGCCGCCGCTGGTCGCGCCCGCATCGGGATTGGGATCGGTATCGGGGATGAAGGCGGTGACGATGCCGTCCTTGATGCTGCCGATGTGGATGCCGCGCTTCCAGCCGGGGTGATAGCCATAGCCCATCGGCGCGCGGGATTCGGAATCGGTCGAATACATGATGTCGTTGCGGTCGATGAAGATGCCGCTGGGCCGCCCGAATTGGGTGAAGATCTGCAGCAGCTTGCCGTCCTGGTCGAATTCCTGGATGCGGTTGTTCCAGCGGTCGCCCACATAGAGATGACCTTCGCGGTCCATCGCCAGCGCATGCGGCACTTCGAACTGACCGCCGCCGATGCCGTGTTCGCCCCATTGCTTGATGAAGTGGCCGTGCCTGTCGAACTTCATCACCCGCGCATTATGCCCGGGGCCCGCTTCATGGCCGTCGGCGATGAAGATGGTGCCCTGGGGCGTGACCAGCACGGCATTGGGTTCGTTGAAGGTGGTGGCATCGTCGCCGCTGGCGCCGGGCGTGCCCAAGGTCATCAGCACCTTGCCGTTCTCGTCGAACTCGATCACGTCGTTGCCCTTTTTCGCGGCGGCATCGACATGGCCGTCGGCGATCCAGAGATGATCGTGGCTGTCGATCCAGAGATCGTGCGGGAACAGGATCTGCCCCGCGCCGAACGACTTGATGTAGTTGCCGTGCGCGTCGAACTCGACCACGGGATTGATCGGGCTGCCGGCGCAATTGTTGGCGCCGCAGCGTTCCACCACCCAGATGTGGCCCTTGCTGTCGCCGGCCACGCTCGAGGTCGAGCCGAAATGGCGGCCGTCAGGCAGCTTGAAGAAATGCTCGTCGGCCGTATACGGGTCGGGCTGCGTGCCCGGCGCATTGCGCGGATCGTTGGCGGTGGGCGAGAGCACGCCCGAGGCCTTTTCGGCGGCATCCAGCGCGGCGGGATCGGACGGCGGGAATTGCGGCGGACGCGCCCGCATCGCGCGCGCCGGGGCGGCATCGGTGGCCACGCCGGGGGTCTGGTTCTGGGCATACTGCACCGGCTTGGCGGCGCTGGACTGTTTGCCCGGCGCCACAAATCCGATCGCCTTCAGATATTCGCTGCGCTTGTCGAGGTCCTTCTGGCCGGCGGGATAGCCGTTGATCTTGAGCAGGAAGGCGGTGATGTCGGCATACTGGTCGCGGGTGAGCTTGCCCGGCTGGTCCTGGGGCATGGTGGTGCGGATGCGGTCGAACAGGTCGCCCAGGGTCAGCCCGATCCAGTCGGCGGTGAATTCCGCACCGGTGAGCGCGGGGGCCTCGCCATTGCCCTGGGCGGTCGAGCCGTGGCAGGGGGCGCAATTGGTGGCGAACTGGTCCTGGCCGCGGATCGCCTGGGCTTCGGTATAGACGCCGCTCATGGTGGTGGTGGCCGATTGCGCCCACACCAAGCCGCAACCCACAGCCGACAAGCCAAGAGCAGCCGCCAGCAAGGTGATCCTGTTACGCATGTGTTTCTGGTTCCGTCCCTTTAGGTTTCGCCCCGGGGAGATGCTCCCCTTATTTTTGG
>DATKPL010000117.1:0-3462 GCA_035524155.1 Rhizomicrobium sp. | reverse complement strand
TTTTGTCGGCCTGCCCGATCTCTCGCGCCTGGAAAAGCCGGTGCATCGCATCGAGTGGCAGTCCTATCCCAGCATGCAACCCAACCCGCATTTCGTCGCCGACGCCATCCAGACCTTGGGCGAAGCGGGCGCGGACACATCGACGCCGGTGGTCTTTCTGTGCCGCACCGGCGCGCGCTCGCGCGCCGCAGCCATGGCGATGACGCGCGCGGGCTATGCAAAGGCTTTCAACATCGCCAGTGGCTTCGAGGGCGCGATCACCCAAGAGGGCCATCGGGGTCAGATCGACGGCTGGAAGGCGGCGGGCCTTCCCTGGCGGCAATCATGAGGGGGCGAACATGCGACGAGGCATAGAACCGCGATAGGCGCGGGAACAGGGCGGAAAGAGCGGACAGCTCGGGCAACATGCGGCTTGCGCATGATCATTTCAAAGCGGGTATTGAGACATGGGACATCTGACGGGCAAGACGAGCCGGCCTGATTGGACCAGCGCATGGGTTGCGGTGCGCGAGCGGATGCGGCGCGAGCTGGGCGATCCGGTGTTCGAAGCCTGGATCGGCCCCTTGAGCCTGGAATCCTTCGAGCATGACGAGCTCAAGATCGGCGCCGCCAAGCCGTTCGTGCGCAACTGGGTTGCCAACCATTATGTGGCGCGCATCGAACGCGCCTTCCGCGCCGAGGGGGCCGAGCCTCAATCGATTTCCATCGTGATCGCTTCCCAGCCTGCGCCGCAGGTCGGTGGCGGCGTGGTGCGCGAAGTGAACCAGCTCCAGCCTTCCGCCAACATCGCCTATCTGTCGCCGCCTGCGCGGCAAGCCGAGGAGGATGGCGCGCGGGGCTTGTGGACGCGGATGCTTCATCCGCAACAGACCTTCGACAGCTTCATTCCCGGGCCGGCCAATGAATTCGGCCATGGCGCGGCCAGGGCCTTCGCCGAAGGCCAGCAGTCGGACATTCCCCTGCTCTACATCCATGGCGGGTTCGGATTCGGCAAAACCCACTTGCTGAACGCGGCGGCGCTGGAATTCCGCAGGCGCGGCAAGCGCACCTTGTTCCTGCGCGCCGAGGATTTCATGCGCCACTTCCTGGGCGCGCTCTATCGCAAAGACACACTGGCCTTCAAGGAAGAACTGCGCACCGCCGAAGTGCTGATCATCGACGATCTGCAGCATATCTGCCGCTCCACCGCCACGGCGTCGGAGTTTCTCTACACGGTCAACGCCTTTGCCGATCTGCGCCGGCGGGTGGTGATTGCCGCCGACCGCGCGCCGCAAGCGCTGGAAGGACTGGGCGCCGACGTCAAATCGCGCCTGGCCGGTGGCCTTTGCGTGGCCCTGGACAAGCCCGACCGCGACACGCGCTTTTCGATCCTCAAGGCGCGCGCGGCGGAATTCGCCCGCCACAAGCCCGATGTGGTCTTGCCCGAGAATGTGCTGGAGCGCATTGCCGACCTGGAAGACGCATCTCCCCGTGAGATGATCGGCGTCTTCACCAAACTTGCCACCTATGCCGACCTCACCAAGAAGCCGGTGACCTTGGAAACGGCGGAGGAAGCGGTGGGCCTGCGTGCCGGACCCGGCATCAAGACCTCGATCGAGGACATCCAGAGGAAGACCGCCGAGTTCTACAAGCTGGATGTGAAGGACTTCCATTCGCCCCAGCGCGCCCGCCGCGTCGCCCGCCCGCGCCAGGTGGCTATGTATCTTTCGCGCAAGCTCACCACCCGTTCGCTGCCCGAGATCGGCCGGCGCTTCGGCGGCCGCGATCACACCACGGTGTTGCACGCATGCCGGCGCATCGAGGCCCTGATCGACGAGGATCCGCTGTTCCGCCAGGAGGTGGATTTTCTCTCCCAGATGCTGCAGCGGAAGGGTGAGCTGTAAGAAGGCGCTACGAATTTGCCCGACCGGTGCGTCGCGCGTGCTCACGTACGTCCTGTACGCTCCGCGCGCGCTCCTGCCGGACCGGGCAAATTCGCGACGCGCTGCTTTGGGTCGTGAAGACGGGTCGAGTTGTCCGTCAAAAAAGCCTCAAAAAAGCCCGTTTTCCGGGCAGAAAAACGTGCGCTTTGCCGGCGTTTTTTTTGCCCTTTTGGGGCCCTTTTGCTATGGTTTCCCACTTGAGTCTTGGGGCCGCCTTGGGGCGACCAGCATCTGCTCCAAAACACAAGAAAATTGGGGTTTCCGGGCATCCGCGCGGGACGACTGCGCGGCCCGAAAACGGGGCCTTTAGCGAAAAGGGCCGCCTCGTCCAAAGAGGCGGAAAATCGGACCGATGAAGATCAATGTCGAACGGGGCGCATTTCTGAAGGCTCTCTCCCATGTGCAGAGCGTGGTGGAACGGCGCAACACCATCCCGATCCTGTCCAATGTGATGCTGGAAGCGGGCAAGAGCGCGCTGAAGCTCACCGCCACGGACCTGGATATCGAGATCGTGGAATCCATTCCCGCCGACATTCTGCGCAACGGCTTCGCCACCGCGCCCGCGCACATGCTCTACGACATCGTTCGCAAGCTGCCCGATGGCGCCCAAGTGCAGGCGGAATTGCTCACCAGCGAAGGCGGCCGGCTGGCGGTCTCGGCCGGTCATTCGCGCTTCGAGCTGGCCTGCCTGCCCAAGGAGGATTTCCCCCAGATGACGGCGGGCGCGCTTCCCCACCGCTTCCGGCTGGCGGCCGACGATCTCAAGCGCATCATCGACAAGACCCGCTTTGCCATCTCGACCGAAGAGACGCGCTATTACCTCAACGGCATCTACATCCATGCCGCCAAGGACGCCAAGCCGCCGGTGATGCGGGCGGTGGCGACCGACGGCCACAGGCTGGCGCGTTTCGAATTGGAGCTGCCCGATGGCGCCTCTCAGATTCCCGGCGTGATCGTGCCGCGCAAGACCGTGGGCGAGCTGCGCAAGCTTCTGGACGATGCCGATGGCGCGATCGAAATCTCGCTCTCCGACACCAAGATCCAGTTCGGCTTCAATGGCGTGGAACTCACCTCCAAGCTGATCGACGGCAATTTCCCGCCCTATGAGCGGGTGATCCCCACCGGCAACGACAAGGTGCTGGCGCTGGATGCCAAGGAATTCTCGCAGAGCGTGGACCGCGTCTCGACCATCTCCGCCGACAAGACCCGAGCGGTGAAACTCAATATCGCCAAGGACAAGGTGACGCTTTCGGTGGTCAACCCGGAATCCGGCACCGCCACCGAGGATGTGGGCGCCACCTATAGCGCCGGTGCCTTGGAGATCGGGTTCAACGCCCGTTACCTGCTGGACATCACCAGCCAGATCGAAGGCAAGGAAGTGCGTTTCCTGCTTTCGGATGCGGGTTCGCCCGCCATCATCGAAGACGCGGAGGACGCGCGCACGCTCTACGTCCTCATGCCGCTCAGGGTCTGAGATTGACCGTCGCGCCTGACACACGCCTTTCCGGCGTTGGCCGCGCCATTCCGGCAAAGCTGGCGG
>DATKPL010000116.1:0-2821 GCA_035524155.1 Rhizomicrobium sp. | reverse complement strand
AGCGTATCGCGGCGATGGATCAAGGTGACCTTCTCGGCGAAGTTGGTGAGGAACAACGCCTCTTCGGCCGCGGTATTGCCGCCGCCCACCACGGCGACCTTCTTGCCGCGGAAGAAAAACCCGTCGCAAGTGGCGCAGGCGGACACGCCAAAGCCCTGGAAATGGCCTTCGCTGGAAAGCCCCAGCCAGTTGGCGCTAGCGCCGGTGGCGATGATCAAGGTGTCGGCGGTGTAGGTCTCACCGGAATCGCCCTTGAGCCGGAAGGGGCGGCGCGACAGGTCGACCGACTGGATGGTGTCGGAGACGAATTTGGTGCCCAGATGCTCGGCCTGTTTCTGCATCTGATCCATCAGCCAGGGTCCCTGGATGGCGTCGGCGAAGCCCGGATAATTCTCCACCTCGGTGGTGATGGTGAGCTGGCCGCCCGGCTGGATGCCGGAGATCAGGGTGGGCTCGAGCATGGCGCGCGCGGCATAGATGGCCGCAGTACAGCCGGCGGGGCCGCTGCCCAGGATGATCACTTTGGAATGATGGTTCATGATGCTTTCGACAGCGCTTGGAAGGGCCACTGATATCAGGGCCGTGCGCCAAAAGATCAAGCGGCGTGGCCTTCGGAAGCAGTGGATCACCGCCAAAAGGGGTGTACGGACGGTGCAAAACGCTCTGGTCGAATTATGCGGATATGCACCATTCCAAGAAATATTATTGCGTCTCATTTCCTGACCGCGTAAAACGGGATCGGGAGACGCCGTTTTGGAAAATCGAAAACTCGACGCCATCGACTTGCGCATCCTCAAAGAGCTGCAAGCCGATGGCCGCATCACCAATGTGGAATTGTCGCGCCGCGCCAAGATCACTGCGCCGCCTTGCCTTCGGCGCATGCGGGCTTTGGAGAAGGCGGGCTTCGTCCAAGGCTATCATGCCGTCCTCGACGGCAAGGCACTGGGCTTTTCCGTGACCGGATTCATTTTCGTGGGCCTGGCCAGCCAGAAGGACGCCGACCTCAAGCATTTCGAAGACCGGGTGCGCAGCTGGCCCGAAGTGCGCGAGTGTCACATGCTGTCGGGCGAAGTGGATTTCCTGCTCAAATGCGTGGCGCGCGACCTTTCTCATTTCCAGGATTTCGTCACCGAGACCGTGACAGCGGAGCGCAACGTTGCCAGCGTGAAATCCTCGCTGGTCATTCATCCCACGAAGATTGAGCCCGGCGTTCCGATCGACGCGCCGGCCTGAATTTAGCGCGCCGCCAATTTCGCACCCCATTCCTTGGCCATCGTTTCCGGGCTGGCTTCCTTGTCGGCGATGAAACGGCGCGCGGTCTGGCGCACGAAATCCTTGTCGGCGGGGTCGGTCAGATATTCGACCGGCGATTTGCCGTCCACGCGAGCCAGAAGGAAAACGCCCAAGATGGCGGCGATGCGCGTTTCCAATCCGCGCGCTTCTTCCCAATTTGCGCCTGCCAGATAGGCTTTTCTCCAGGCCCGGAAGCTTTCCAGATAGGCAGGCATGAATTGCGGATGCCAGACGCATTTGAGCAGAAGGTGGTTGAGGCAGAAAGCGGCGTCGAAGGCGGGATCGCCGTAACAGGCGGTTTCTGCATCCAGGAACACCGGATCCTTCGGTCCCATCAGGATGTTCTTGGGGCTGATATCGCCTTGCATCAAGGCAATGCGCGCCGTCTCGATGCCGGCGGCGATGTCCCGGATGCGCGGCGCAAGATCAGGATGCCGCTCTGCCGTGAAAAGAAGATAAGGCTCGATCCTCAGCGCATGAAACTGCGCGCCATTGTCGAAAGTCCGCGCGACGTCGGCGCGACCGGCGGTGGCGGCGTGGATTTTTGCCAGATCGGCTCCCACCCGCGCGGCGAAGGCGACATCGATGCGGCCCGCCGCCAACTCGGCTTTCCACAGGGGATGGCTGGCGGGCTCCAGATATTCCATGGCGAAGCTGTCATGGGCGAGATCGTCCGCCACCACATGGGGGACCCCTTTCGGCAGGATGGTTTCGACCAGCCGGAACCAATCCACTTCGGCTTTGGCGCGGGCAGGGGGTGCCCGCCAATCCGCCGCCACGCGAAGCTTGGCCAGCGCATGTTTGACCACCAGGGTCGGTGCGCCGGGACGTTCCACTTTCCATACATCGCACGACACGCCGCCGGACAGCCGCGTGAGTGCAAGACCCGTTTGATCGAGCCCCATCCGCTGCAAGGACGCTGTCAATTCTTCCCCTTCGCACCCTGTCGGCAATGTCATCGGAAACGCTTTTGCTCTCCCCGGCTGCAGCCTGTACTCTCCCCCGCCCAGAACTCAACAGGTCTTCCACGTCCCATATGCGGTTCCTTCCCGGCCTTCTCATGGCTTTGGCCTGCCTGCCGCTGGCGCATGCTCGGGCACAGGAAATCCCGCGCATCAAGGCGCGCATCCTGTCCTTCGACGGCAAGATTTTGACGGTGACATCGGGCACCGCCGGGCAGAATCTCACCATCGGCCTGATGCCCAATAGCCGATTGATGTATGAAACCAAGGCCGATGCCACGACCATCAAGCCGGGTGACTATATGGGCGCCACGCTCAGCCAAAGCGGCGGCCGCTGGCAGGCCGACGAGGCGCATTTGTTGCCCGATACGCTAAGGGGCGCGGGCGAGGGGTTCTATCCGTTGCCCTCCGCGCCGGCGCAAAGAGTGATCACCGGCGAAGTGACCAAGAATGATTTGCCCACTGCCCAGATGAGCATCGCGTTCCGCGGCAGCGTGGGCAGCGACGGCCCCACCTGTACCGGGCGCGCGCCACGCACCGGAGGCTGCAAAGGCGAGCTCACTTTT
>DATKPL010000115.1:0-5198 GCA_035524155.1 Rhizomicrobium sp. | reverse complement strand
CTGCTTTGCATTTGCATCGCCTTCGTGCCGATGTTCTTCCTGCCGGGCGTGTCGGGCTTCCTGTTCAAACCCATGGCCATGGCGGTGGTGTTCGCCCTGATCGGCTCGTTCATCCTGTCACGTACCCTGGTCAACACGCTGGCGAGCTATTTCCTGGTCGCGCATGGCGATCACAAGGATGTCGACGTGGCGCGGTCCCATGACGCCGCCCATGGCCATCATCCCAAAAATCCGCTGGTGCGGTTCCAACATGGCTTCGAAAAGCGGTTCGAGGCGATTCGCAACGGCTATCGCACCTACCTGGTCTATGCGATGGAGCACAGAAGGTGGTTCGCCCTGGGTTTCGTCGCCTTCGTTCTGGGGTCTTTCGCGCTGGCCCCGTTCCTGGGCGAGAATTTCTTCCCCGAGGTGGATGCGGGCGCCATTTCCCTGCATGTCCGCGCGCCCGTCGGCACGCGCATCGAGGAAACCGCGGCGCTGTTCGATCACGTCGAGAACCGCATCCGCCAGGTGATTCCGCCCAACCAGCTGGGCACGATCGTGGACAATATCGGCCTGCCCAATTCGACCACCGGCACGATCTACAACAACAGCGGCACCCTGGGCCCCGAGGACGGCGATATCCTGATCAGCCTCAACGAGAATCATTCGCCGACGGCGGGTTACGTAAAGACGCTGCGGATGATATTGCCGCAGAGTTTCCCCGGCTCGACCTTCTCATTCCTGCCCGCCGACATGGTGAGCCAGGTGCTGAATTTCGGCGCGCCTGCGCCCATCGATGTGCAGGTGGCCGGCCCGGATCCGGCAAAGGACCAGGCTTATGCCACCGAATTGCAGAAGCGCATCGCCAAGATCCCCGGCACGGCCGATGTGAGGCTTCAGCAATCCTCCGCTTATCCTTCCTTCGGCGTGGACGTGGATCGCACCCGCGCCGGTGAGGTCGGGATCACCGAACGCGACGTCACCAATTCCATGGTGGTCAACCTGGCGGGCAGCGTGCAGGTCGCGCCCACTTATTGGCTCAACCCCAAGAACGGCGTGTCCTATCCCATCGTGATCCAGGCGCCGCAATACCAGCTCGACACGCTGCAAGACCTCAAGAACATGCCTATCACCAGCTCGAGCGAGACCACGCCGCAGCTCCTGGGCGGCATCAGCGACATCCGGCGTGAGGACTCCAACGCCGTGGTTTCGCATTATGCCATCCAGCCGGCCTTCGATGTCTATTCCGCGACGCAAGGGCGCGACCTGGGCGCGGTCGCTTCATCCATCCAGCATGTGCTGGACGACACCCAGCATGACTTGCCGGCAGGCGCGACCGTGACCATCCGTGGCCAGGTGCAGACCATGAACCAGGCTTTCTCCGGCCTGTTCTTCGGGTTGGCCGAGGCCGTGGTGCTGATCTATCTCTTGATCGTGGTGAATTTCCATTCCTGGTCCGATCCCTTCGTGATCATCACCGCCTTGCCCGGCGCGCTGGCCGGCATTGTCTGGACCCTGTTCGCCACCGACACGACGTTGAGCGTGCCCGCGCTTACCGGCGCCATCATGTGCATGGGTGTGGCGACAGCGAACTCGATCCTGGTGGTGAGTTTCGCGCGCGAGCGGCTGGAAGCCACCGGAGACGCCGTCAAGGCGGCGATCGAAGCCGGCTTCACGCGTTTCCGCCCGGTGCTGATGACGGCGCTGGCCATGGTGATCGGCATGGCGCCCATGGCGCTGGGCCTGGGCGAGGGCGGCGAGCAGAATGCGCCGCTCGGCCGCGCCGTGATCGGCGGCCTGTTCTTCGCCACTTTCGCAACCCTGTTCTTTGTGCCCGCCGTGTTCGCGATGGTGCGCGGTCGTTCGGCGCATCACCACTCGACGCAAGGACCGTCTTTGTCTGGAGAGATACATGTCCCCGCAGAATGATCCGCAAGCGCCTTCGTCGGGAAAGGACCCGGCCCAATTGCGGCGCACCTTGAAACGCGCCGCTGTTGCGGGCGGCTGCGTGGTGGCCATCATCATCGCTGTCGGCGCCTATGTGCGTTTCTCGCAGGCCGATACGGTCCAGCACTGGACGGCGCAGGCGGAGATTCCGACAGTGGCGCTGGTGACGCCCGCCGCCTCGGGCAAGAACCAGGCGATTGTCTTTCCCGGCACGCTCCAGGCCTATTATGACGCCAACATCTATTCCCGCGTGTCGGGCTATGTGCACGCCTGGTACCAGGACATCGGCGCGCATGTGAAAAAGGACCAGCTCCTCGCCACCATCGACACGCCCGACCTGGATCAACAGATCGCCAATGCCCGCGCCAATCTGAACGCCTCGGTCGCCGCCCAGAAGCTCGCTCTGGTCACTGCCCAGCGCTGGGAAGATCTGCTCAAACAGGGCGCGGTGGCGAGGCAGGACGCCGACACCAAGGAAGAAGCGCTGGAAAGCGCGAATGCCACCGTCAAGGCATCGCAGGCCAGCCTGGACCAGTTTCTGGCGGAAAAGAATTTTGCGCGCATCGTGGCGCCGTTCGACGGCATCGTCACCAAGCGCACCATCGATGTGGGCGCGCTGGTGAACAACACTTTGCCCACCACGCCTGATCCCCTGTTCGTGGTGTCGGACGTCCACGAGCTCAGGCTTTATGTGAATGTGCCGCAGAATTATTCGACCGAGATCGTGCCCGGCGCGGCCGTGACCATGTCGGTGCCGGAATATCCCGGGCGCACCTTCCCAGCCAAGATGGTCTCGAACGCCAATGCCATCAATTCCCAGTCGAGCCTTTTGGTGGAATTCGAGGTTGATAACAGCCAGGGCCTGCTCAAGCCGGGTGAATATGCCGAGGTCAATCTGGGTCTGCCCAGCACCGGGGCGATGCTGCGTCTTCCTTCCTCGGCCCTGATGTTCCGCGCCGCGGGACTGGAAGTCGCAACCGTCGGGCGGGATAATCGCATCGTAATGAAGCCGATCACGGTCGCGACCGACCTGGGCACCCAGGTGATCGTGGGCTCGGGTCTGACCGCGGCCGACCGGGTGGTGAACAATCCGCCGGATTCATTGTCCACCGGCGATCGGGTGCGCATCGCGCCCCCGAGCCAGCAGGGAGCATGAACGATGCGCATCCTGATTGTCGAAGACGAAAGGAAATTGAACGATATCCTGCAGCGCAGCCTGAAAGGCGAGGGCTACACCGTGGACGGCGTCACCACCGCGGGCGAAGGCTTCGAGTCGGTCAAGAATTTCCACTATGATCTCATCATCCTCGACCTTCAGCTTCCCGACGGCAGCGGCACCAGTCTTTTGAAACGCATCCGCGAGCAGGGCCACACCATGCCGGCCCTGGTGCTGACGGCGCGCAGCGACCTCGACGCCAAGCTGGAGAATTTCCGCTCGGGCGCCGACGATTACGTGGTCAAGCCGGTGGCGATGGCCGAGCTGGCGATCCGGGTCCAGGCGCTGCTCCGGCGCGGGCCCGCGCTTCAGGAAAACATCATCCGCGCCGACGACCTGGAGATCAACCGCCTGACCCGCCAGGTGAAACGCGACGGCAAGCGCATCGAGCTTTCCGCCAAGGAATATTCGCTCCTGGAATATCTTCTGCTCAATTCCGGCCGCATCTTGTCGCGCAGCATGATTGTTGAGAAAATCTGGGACCAGTCTTTCGAGGGGCTCACCAATATCGTGGACGTCTATATCGGCCATCTCAGGCGCAAGATCGACGAAGGCCACGACACCAAGCTGATCCGCACGGTGCGCGGGCTGGGCTATACGCTCGATTCCCAGCCAAGGCCATGAAGTTCTTCCGCTCCGTCACTGCGCGCCTGATCTTCTTCTATTGTCTGCTGCTGGCGCTGCTGGGCGGAGCATTCATGCTCTATACCATCCTCAGCTTCCGCCATTACGCGCGCGACACCGTCACCAGCCCGATCCCCGTCCGTATCCAGGTGATATGGGACATGGCGCAAGGCTCCCTCGACGATCCCGCGCGACTCAAGGGCCTGATGAATCGTTTTGCCACCGAGGCCCAGGACCGCTTCCTGCGCATCCGCCATGGCACGCAGATCATTTACAGTTCGGGCGATCCGGTGGATCGTTCCTTTTCCGCCAGCAAGATACCCCTCGAGCCGCCTGGGCCGCCCCATCTGCAGGGCAATCTGATCATGGGCACGCGTGTCTTCACTGCCGCCAACGGCGACCGGATCGCCATCGATTCCGGCCAATCCTATGCCCTGGTGGAAAGCCTGGCCAAGCAGTTGGCGGCCCTGGTCTTTGTCGGCCTGACGGTATTGTTGCTGCTTACCGGCATCGCCGGCTTCATCCTGATGCAGGGCGCGCTGAAGCCGGTCGAAGAGATGATCAAGGCGGCGGAAGCCTACAGTTTCAGCGATCCGCAGAAACGATTGCCGCTGATCGGCACCGATCCCAGGCTGGAGGCGCTGGGCCTGGCGCTCAACCGCATGCTGGATCGACTGGATGCGGCTTACGTGCATGTGAGCCGTTTTTCCGCCGATGCCGCCCATGAATTGCGCACGCCGCTCACCATCATCCGCGGGGAACTGGAGCTGGTGATGAATGAGACGAAAACCTCGCCCGATCTGGAGCGCGCCATCAGCAACGCGCTCGAGGAGATGAACCGCCTCTCCACCATGGTGGACAGCCTGATCACCCTGTCGCGGATGGAGAGCTTGTGGGGGCGCCACACCCAGCCTCGCATCGCCTTGTTGCCCTTGGCTGAGGAAACGATGGAGCAGATGAACCTGCTGGCGGAGGAAAAGAACATCGCCTTGCGCGGGCCCGAAGGCGATCCTTCCGTCGCGGTGACGGGCGACCGCGACCGGCTGAAGCAGGTACTGGTCAACCTGATCGACAATGCGATCAAGTACACGCCCGAGGGTGGCGAAGTGCGCGTGAGCGTGACGGCGTCAGGCCAGAAGGCGCAGATCAAGGTGCAGGACAGCGGCATCGGCATCGATCCCGCCTATCATGTCCGCATCTTCGATCGCTTCTACCGCGTTTCGACCGATCGCGGCGAAGCGGGCTCGGGACTTGGCCTTGCGATCGTGCGCTCGATTTGCCACGCCCATGGCGGAACCGTCGCGATCCACAGCACCGCCGGGAAGGGCAGTTCCTTTGTGGTGGAACTGCCCTTGGCGGACGCACGCCGATCTGTTGTTGCGGATGCAAATGAAGCGGCTTCATGACCGGCACGTAATGATTTCATGCT
>DATKPL010000114.1:0-3660 GCA_035524155.1 Rhizomicrobium sp. | reverse complement strand
CAGTTCCAGCCTTCCATGATTTCATAGATGGGTTTGCAGCGCGCCTGTTCGTTGGCGTCCGCGGGGAGATAATCGATCTGCTTGCCGTCCAGATCATAGCCAATGCCGACATGGATTTTTTCGAAGGCATCGAGGATGTCGAGCTTGGTGAGAACGTTGCCGTCGACGCCGCCGGTGATGACGGTCTGTTTCACCAAATCGGAATCGAACCAGCCGCAGCGGCGCTTGCGCCCCGTGACGGTGCCGAATTCCGCGCCGCGCTGGCCGAGCTTCTCGCCGATGTCGTTCTGCTGTTCGGTGGGGAACGGGCCTTCGCCGACGCGGGTTGTGTAGGCTTTGACGATGCCGAGCACATAGCCGATGTCGCGTGGGCTGATGCCGGCGCCGGCCGCCGCCTGTCCGGCGACCGTGTTGGACGAGGTGACGTAGGGATAGGTGCCGTGATCGATGTCGAGCAGCACGGCCTGCGCGCCTTCGAACAGGATGCGTTTGCCTTCGCGGCGCAGCGCGTCGAGCCGCCGCCAGGCGCAACCCATGAAGGGCAGAATCTTCGGCGCGATCTCTTTCAGCGAGGCAAGCAATTCCGCGGCGTCGATCTCATCCAGATTGTTGCCGCGGCGCAGCGCGTTGTGATGCGCCAGCAGCCGTTCGATCTTCGCGGGCAGCGATTGGAAATCCTTGAGGTCGATGACGCGCAGCGCGCGGCGGCCCACCTTGTCTTCGTAGGCAGGGCCGATGCCGCGCTTGGTGGTGCCCAGTTTCTGGACGCTGTTGGAATTTTCGCGCGTCTCGTCCAGCTCGCGATGCAGCGGCAGGATCAACACCGCGTTCTCGGCGACGAGCAGACTGTCCGGTGTGACGGCGACGCCCTGCGCCTTGATCTTCTCGATCTCCGACGCAAACGCCCAGGGATCGACGACGACGCCATTGCCGATGATGGCCAGCTTGCCGGGGCGCACGACGCCGGACGGCAACAGGCTGAGCTTGTACGTCACGCCGTCGATGACCAGCGTGTGGCCGGCATTGTGGCCGCCCTGAAAGCGCACCACCACATCGGCGCGGGCGCACAGCCAGTCGACGATCTTGCCTTTGCCCTCGTCGCCCCACTGGGCGCCGATCACGGCCACATTGCTCATTATTCCGTACCCGGATCATCAGACCTGACGGCGGAATCGCCTTCAGGCACGGTGACCACTTATAGCCGGAAGGCTTTGGAAAAGTCAGGAGGCTTTTGGGCCGAAAGGAACCAGCATCGGCACCCTGCGGCGATAGGCATCATAATCCTGTGGACCGAGTTCCTCGCGCAGAAAGGCTTCCTCCAACTGCGCCTTCATCCAGAAGGAAATTGCCAGAAAGACGGCGCCCCCAAATGCCACCAGCGTGGCCTGCTCCGCCGCCATCAGGAAACCCGCGGCGATGATGCCGCTGTAAATCGGGTGGCGCACGATGGCGAACGGTCCTGTGTCGATGACGCGATGATGGGCGCCCATCGCGATGGTGCCGGACCACAATCGCCCCATTTCGATGCGCGCCCACCACAGGAACGCGAAGGTCAGGACCGTGAGCGCGAAGATGGCCCAGCCCAGCGTTTCATTGGGCGGCCACAGACGTTCGGGCGTCATCTGGGCAATCGGCGGCCCGAACAGCAGGATGAGCGCGATCATGCTCATGATCTGATAGGCCGCATGTTGTCGATGGTCCGGGCGCGCCGTCGTGCGGGCGGTCCAGAACAACGACAGCAGCCAACTCGCATACCAGACGATCCAAAGCGTGTAGAGCGCGGCCTGCGCGTTCATCTGGACCTCCTCACAGTGGGAACGGCACAAGCATCGGTACGCGCTTGCGATAGGCGTCGTAATCGTCAGGGCCAAGCTCCTCGCGCAGAAAGCGTTCTTCCTGCCGCGCCTTGATCCAGTAGGCGAGGATGAGCAGGGCGGCACCCAAAATCGCATGCAGATTTCCCATCACCACGGCCGTGGCGATCGCCGCGGTCAGGATGCCGGTATAGATGGGATGACGAACCACCGCATATGCGCCGGTATCGACGACGCGGTGACCTTCCTTGCGCGTGATGCGGCCCGACCACAGCCGTCCCAGATGAATCCGCGCCCACCACGCGAACAGAAAGCCCAACGTCGCCACACCGACCATCGCCCACTGGACGGCAAGCGGCGCAACCCAATAACGCGCGCCCAGAACGCCCGGGAACGGCAGCAGGGTGTAATGGCCGTCGTGGACTTTGTAAGCGAAGATCAGAAGCAGGACGAAGCCCGCCGTCGAAAGGATGCGATAGAGGATTTCGCGGCCGATGGGCGGACGTTTGACGGTCCGGTTGGCCCAGACCGAAGCCAGAATCCAGGTGACGGCCCAAATCCACCACGGCAGGTAAATGGCGGTTTGCGGCCCCATGCCCATCCCCATCGGGTTCCCCTGACTGACAGGCAAGAGGTGGGCGAAGGCGCGGGGCGTTACAAGAGGCTAGTGGCCGGCTTTGGAGGGTTCCGGGGCCAGCGTGATGGACGCATCGCAGTCGTCCTGCGCCTTTTTCTCGGCGGCCTTGCTGCGCGCTAGAAAGGCATCGGCATCGCTCTGCGTCATGCCGCGCTGAAGCATGATGTCCGACATCTGCTTGTTGAAGGTCTTTTCGTCGGCGCCGCTGGCGATGACTTCCAGCATGCGTTGATGCAGATCGAAATCGCTGGGTTTCAGTGTTTTGCGCAGGTCCGCGGTGGCGCATTGGCACGCGCCTTTATCGACTTCTTTGAGGGCAACGTGGTCCGTGGCCGCCGCCGCGCGCATGCAGATGTCGAGGTCCTGCTCGGCCGGAGAAAGCGGCGCCGCGTGCACAGAACCGGCGGCACCAAGGATCGCGACCGCAGCAAGCACAACAAACCGCATGAAGAACTCCGGATCAGAATGCCAGAACGCGCGCCATCTTAACCGGCGGCAGCTTCTGGATGCCCGTGAGGGTTTTGTCATCCACGCCGCCGTCCACTTCCACCAGCGCGATGGCATCTTCGCCGGGCGCGCTGCGGCCCAGGGCAAAGGAGGCGATATTGATTTTCGCATCGCCCAGCATAGTGCCCAGTTTGCCGATGAAACCCGGCTTGTCCTCGTTCACGACATAAAGCATGTGCGGCGCGAATTCGGCGTCGAGGTTGATGTCCTTGACCTGGATCAGGCGCGGGCGGCCGTCGGAGAACACCGTGCCCGCCACCCGGCGTTGCGATCCGCCTTCCAGCGTGACGGTGATCTTGATGTAGCCTTCATAGATGCCCTGACGCGGGCGGCGCGTCTCGCTCACCTTGATGCCGCGCTCCTTGGCGACGACGGGCGCGTTGACCATGTTCACGTCCGGCAGCGCGGGCTTAAGCAATCCGGCGAGCGCGGCTTGCGTCAGCGCGCGCATGTTGAGTTCGGATGCCGTGCCTTCATAGAGGATCTCCACCGACTGGATGCTGCTATCGGTGAGTTGCCCCGCGAAGGCGCCCAGTTTCTCGGACAAGACGATCCACGGCTTGACCTTCTGCGCTTCGCCCGCGCTGATCGACGGCATGTTGAGGGCGTTGATGATCGCGCCGGTGAGCAGATAATCGGAAATCTGTTCGGCCACCTGCAGCGCCACATTCTCCTGCGCTTCGTTGGTGGAGGCGCCCAGAT
>DATKPL010000113.1:0-4819 GCA_035524155.1 Rhizomicrobium sp. | reverse complement strand
TTCTGGGCGCTGAAAGGCGGCGGCGGCGGAAGCTTCGGAGTGCTCACCAGCCTCACACTCAAGACCCACGACCTGCCCGATTTGCTCGGCGGCGTCAGCATGCGCATCAAAGCGGCTTCCGATCAGGATTTTCACCGCCTTCTGGCGCGCTTTGTGGATTTCTATGCGGATAGCCTCCTCAATCCGCATTGGGGTGAAGGCATCACCTTCTCGTCCGACAACGTGCTCGATATTTCCATGTCATCGCAGGGGCTGAGCGGGGGAGACGCCCGCACTGTTTGGCAACCCTTGATGAATTGGCTGCAAGCACAAGGATCAGCTTTCTCAACCACCGGCCTTCGAGCGCACGCCGACTTTGCCGAGGGCTATTGGGACGTGGAAGGCATGCGCCAGGAAAACTCCAGATCCATACGGCTCGACACGCGGCCGGACGCGCCGCGCATCCATGCCTGGTGGGACAGCAACGAAGACGAAGTGGGCGTCTTCCTCTATGGCTATGATTCTCTCTGGCTGCCCAGAAACCTGCTGGAAAAAGCGGCGCGACCCAAACTGGCCGACGCGCTGTTTGCCGCCAGCCGCCGAATGACCATCCGGCTTCATTTCAACAAAGGCCTTGCCGGCGCGCCGGACGAAGCCCTCGAAGCGGCCCGCGACACCGCCACCAATCCCAAAGTGATGGACGCGTTTTGCCTCGCGATCATCGCCGATGGGGGCAGGCCCCGGTACCCCGGCCTGCCCGCCGCCACCGATCAGAAACATGCAGAGGACAGCGCCAAGGGCGTGGCCCGCGCCACTGCCATCCTGCGCGCCATCGCCCCCGATGCCGGCTCTTATGTCTCGGAAAGCAATTATTTCGACTCCGAATGGCGCCGGCATTATTGGGGGACGAATTATCCCCGGCTGGTGGCGATCAAGGCCAAATACGATCCCGACGGGCTTTTCACCGTGCACCACGGCGTCGGCAGCCAAGACTGGAGTGCTGACGGCTTCACGCGGAAGGCGTGATGCTTCAGCCGCTGAAGGCGCGCTCCAGTCCGGCGAGGTCCAGCTTGATCATCTTGTTCATGGCGCCCAGCACCCGCTCGGCCTTGGCCCGGTCTTTGTCCTTGGTCATTTCGATCAGGCGGCACGGGGTGATTTGCCAGACCACGCCATAGCGGTCTTTCAGCCAGCCGCATGCCATGGCGCTGCCGCCATCGAGCAGCGCGGCCCAGAGCCGGTCGATCTCAGCCTGGGTGTCGCACAAGACCGCGATCGAAACAGAGTTGTTGAACGGCTCCGCACCGAAGGCGGATTCCATGATGATGAAAGGCCGGCCCTCGAGCGTGAATTCCACCATGCTGACCGCCATGGGGCCCGGCAAACGGGTGACGTTCTGGATGCCCGAATTGGGCAGCAGCGAGGCATAGAAGCTCGCAGCTTCCTCGGCCTTTTCCTTGAACCAAAAAAAGGTGCTGATGGTGGGCATTTGGGGCTCCCTTTCCCACAAAATCCGGCATCTCCGGCTCCTTCGTCAAGCTTGCTTGGCGGAAGGGTGCGCCTTTGCTAGAAGCCCTTTTTAAAAGGGTAGTCCCAATGATCCCCCGCTATGCCCGCGAACAGATGGTTTCAATCTGGTCGCCCGAGACCAAATTCCGCATCTGGTTCGAGATCGAGGCTTACGCCACCGACGCCCTGGCCGAACTGGGCGTGGTGCCCAAAGAAGCCGCCGCCAAGGTCTGGGAAAAAGGCCGCGACGCCAAATTCGACGTGGCGCGGATCGATGAGATCGAGCGCGAGGTCAAGCATGACGTGATCGCCTTCCTGACCCATCTGTCGGAAATCGTGGGTCCGGAAGCCCGCTTTGTGCATCAGGGCATGACCAGCTCGGATGTGCTGGACACCTGTCTCAACGTTCAGCTGATGCGGGCCGCTGATCTTCTGATCGCCGATACCGATGCGCTTCTGGCCGCGCTCAAGAAGCGCGCCTTCGAATACAAGATGACGCCCACCATCGGGCGCAGCCACGGCATCCATGCCGAGCCCACCACCTTCGGCCTCAAGCTGGCAGGCTTTTATGCGGAATTCTCGCGCGCGCGGGCGCGCCTGGTTACGGCGCGGGCCGAAATCGCCACCTGCGCCATTTCCGGCGCGGTCGGCACCTTCGCCAACGTCGATCCCAAGGTCGAAGAGTATGTGGCGAAGAAAATGGGCCTGACCGTTGAGCCGGTTTCAAGCCAGGTGATCCCGCGCGACCGTCACGCCGCTTATTTCGCGGCGCTGGGCGTGGTGGCGTCGTCGCTGGAACGGCTGGCGGTGGAGATCCGCCACCTGCAGCGCACCGAGGTGCTGGAGGCCGAGGAATATTTCTCGCCCGGGCAGAAAGGCTCGTCCGCCATGCCGCACAAGCGCAATCCCGTCTTGAGCGAGAATGTCACCGGCCTCGCCCGCATGGTGCGCGCCTATGTGATGCCGGCGATGGAAGACGTGGCGCTTTGGCATGAGCGCGACATCTCCCACTCCTCGGTCGAGCGTTACATCGGCCCCGACGCCACCATCACCTTGGATTTCGCGCTTCACCGCATGACCGGGCTGATCGAGAAGCTGGTGGTCTATCCCGCCCGGCTGCAGGAGAATCTCGACAAGACCCACGGCCTGGTCCACAGCCAGCGGGTGATGCTGGCGCTGACCCAGGCCGGGGTTTCGCGGGAAGACAGCTACCGGCTGGTGCAGCGGAACGCGATGCGGGCCTGGAACGGCGAAGGCAATCTTCTGGACCTGCTCAAAGCCGATCCCGAGGTTGCCAAAGCGGTCCCTGCCGCCAAACTGGAGGCGATGTTCGATCTGGGCTACCACCTCAAGCAGGTGGATACGATCTTCGCCCGCGTCTTCGGCACCTAAGTATCTGATATATATTGGTTTCTTACTGGCCTGTGGACGGGAACCCGTTATGCGGTCGCGGGCCGATGGGAATCATTGCCCCAAGGCTCCTGCGTCCCTAAATTCCAGCCACGCCTGACTTTTGCAGGCGCGAGTTGATTGCGGCGCGGCCCACACGCGCCCGAAGGACATTCCCATGAAACGCCGCCGCGTCATCTACGAAGGCAAAGCCAAAATCCTTTACGAAGGCACCGAACCGGGCACCGTCATCCAGTATTTCAAGGACGACACCACCGCCTTCGACGCCACCAAGAAGGCCGTGATCGAAGGCAAGGGCGTCCTCAACAATCGCATCAGCGAGTATCTGATGACGCAGCTGGCCGGCATCGGCGTGCCCACCCATTTCGTGCGCCGCCTGAACATGCGCGAGCAGCTGATCAAGGAAGTCGAGATCATTCCGCTGGAAGTGGTGGTGCGGAATGTTGCCGCCGGTTCCATGTCCAAGCGGCTGGGGATCGAGGAAGGCACGGCGCTGCCCCGTTCCATCATCGAATATTACTACAAGAATGACGGGCTGCATGACCCGTGGGTGAGCGAAGAGCACATCACCGCGTTCGGCTGGGCCAGCCCCCAGGATCTGGACGACATCGTCAATCTCACCATCCGCATCAATGATTTCCTCTCCGGCCTGTTTCTGGGCGCCGGCATCAAGCTGGTGGATTTCAAGCTGGAGTTCGGCCGGCTTTGGGAAAACGATTATATGCGCATCGTCCTGGCCGACGAGATCAGCCCGGATTCCTGCCGTCTCTGGGATCTGCAGACCAATGAGAAGTTGGACAAGGATCGCTTCCGCCGCGATCTGGGCGGCGTGGTCGAGGCCTATAGCGAAGTGGCCAAGCGCCTCGGCATCATGCCCGAATCCATGCAGGGCGAAAACAAGGGACCTGTGCTGGTAAAATGATAATTGGCCTATCGCTTCGCTACATGAGGCCCGAATGAAAGCGCGCGTATTCGTGACCTTGAAGAATGGTGTGCTGGATCCGCAAGGCAAGGCCATCGGCCATGCTTTGAACGGGTTGGGGTTCGAGTCCGTGGGCGATGTGCGCCAAGGCAAGGTGATCGACCTGGAATTGCGCGAAAGCGACGTGGCCCGGGCCAAGGCTTCGCTCAAGGACATGTGCGAAAAGCTTCTGGCCAATACGGTGATCGAGAAATACGAGATCGAGATCAGATAGGTTTCCATGAAGGCCGCGTGGCTGTTCTCTGTTCCTTTTCTGCTTCTGGCCGCACTCCGCCCCTCTTTCGCCCAGACGCCGGCGCAATTGCTGGCCCAGCCGCCGGAAAAGCTGGCGGCGCTGAGGAATGATCCCCATATCCAGAAAGCGATGAAGTTTCTGGACGTGTCCGATTCCCGCGCCGATGTGCTTTCCAAAACCGACCAGCTGGTCGATCGGGTGGTGCTGGAGGAATCCCACCAGCATCCGGGCCAGACCGCGCAGTTCTGGGACAATTTCCGCGCCATGGTGCGGACCCAGATACAAGCCGAAACTCAGGATTTCCTGCTTCTGTCGGCCCAGCTTTATGCCACGCGCTTCACCGACGCCGAACTCGACCAGTTGATCGCGTTCTATTCCGGCGGCATCGGCGCCAAATATTTTCGCGCCCGCGAGCAGCTCGACGCTCAGGAACTGGAACTGGCGTCAGTCTGGAGCAAAGAGCTCGAGCCCAAGGTAATAGAAGAGGTGCATGCCAAGATGAGTGCCGGGAAAAGGCCAACGCCATGAAGTCCGCCGTCATTGTCTTTCCCGCTTCCAATTGCGATCGCGACGCCCAGACCGCGCTCAAAGACATGACCGGCAAGGCGCCGGCCATGGTCTGGCATCAGGACAGCGAATTGCCCGATGTGGATCTGGTGGTGCTGCCGGGCGGATTCGCTTATGGCGATTACCTGCGCTGCGGC
>DATKPL010000112.1:0-3530 GCA_035524155.1 Rhizomicrobium sp. | reverse complement strand
ACCAGGCCGGCGAGCGGCGGCTGCTTGTAATAGAAGGGCGGGATCACCAGAACGCCCTCGGCGCCATGATCGGCCGCGTGCTTGGACAGCTTGATCGTATCCGGCAGATCCGACGTGCCCGTCGAGCAGATGATGTTCATGCCGTCCTTGTTCCTGCCGGCAACTTCCATGATCTGCATGCGCTCTTCGGTATTGAAGGACGGATATTCGCCGGTCGAGCCCAGCACGACCACGCCATCGGCGCCGTTATGCTTGAACCAGGCCAGGACGTCCTTGAAGGCGCCGGGATCGAATTTCAGATTCTTGTCGCATGGCGTGACGCTGGCGACCCAGAACAGGGTCTTGGTCTTGCTGCCAAGGTTGCGGGTGGGTGCGGCCGCGGCGGGACCGGCGGCGGCGAGAGCTGCCGTACCGCCCATCAAAGCCCCACCCATCAAAGCCCCACCCATCAAAGACAATGCGTCCCTGCGCGTCGTTTCCATCGCATTTCCCCTTCTGCTTGCCGCGATTCTCTACGCCTTTTCGCGCCAACGAAAAAGCGCGCGGCAGCTTTGTGCCGCGCGCAAAGAAAAACCCGCCCGTTTCCCTGGAGAAACGAGCGGGTGTTTCGCGTCTTGGTCGCGCCCCGCCTCTCCCGCGCATGCGAAGCATGTTGGCGGGAGAGGTGGCCGTAGCACCGTTTAGGTGCGAAGGCCGGAGGGGGAATTAGAAGTTGTACGTGATGCGGCCATAGTAATAACCGCCGTTCGGATCGAAGGCGCCCGGGATCGGATTGCCGATGACATTGCCACCATCAGCCGGGGCGCCGACGCCGACGCCATAGGCGTTCTGGTCATACGGCACGGTATCCGGACGGATGTTGAAGATGTTATTGGCGCCCAACGAGAACTGGAGCTGGTCGGTGACATTGTACCGGACTTCCAGGTCGGTGAGACCGACAGCCGCTTGCGGATCGTACACGCAGGTATTGAGCGTGGTGCAACCCTCGGGGCTGGTATAGCCGTGCATCGGACCATACAGGGTCTCGCGCAGGGTGACGCCGAACTCATCAAGCGACCAGTTCGCGGTGAGGCCGATCTTCGTGATGGGCGCGCTGTGGGTAAAGTCATACAGCGTATCCGGATAGAAGAAGGTCGCACCCGCGTTCGAGGCGGTCAGCACGGCCGGCGTCGGCGCCACGCGGGACACCGAGGTCTCGTTGTAGTTGGCCGCGAAGGTCCAATCGATCAGGCCGTAGGCGCCGAAATCGGTCGGATAATTCGCGGTCAGGTCGACGCCCTGGGTGAGAGTCGAAATGCCGTTCAGGAACGCTGTCGCGCCATTCTGCGTGGCAGTCGGATCGAGCACGACGCCATCCGCCGCGATCGCCTGGTTGACCAGCGGCGTGTTGATCACGCCGCCCGCGCTGTTCACCGTGCTGGAGCTGGTGATGCGGTTGCCGATGGCGATGGAGTAGGCATCCAACGTCATGCTGAGATCGTCCAGCGGATGGGCGACGATACCGGCCGAATAGCTTGTCGAGACTTCAGGCTGCAGATTCTGGAGGCCCAGAACCTGTGCGGCCGCCGAGTCGGCTGGCAACTGCACGGTGGCCGAGTTCGGCGAGACATTGACGGCGGTATAGAATTCTTCCGCCAGGGTGGGCGCGCGGAAGCCGGTCGAAATGGTGCCGCGGATCGCCCATTGCGGGTTGAAGTCGTAACGTGCCGTGATCTTGCCGATCTGGGTATCGCCGAAGTCGGTGTAATGCTCGGCGCGGCCCGCCACGTCGATCTGCAAGGCCTCGATCGGGGCAACCGCCAGATCGATATAGCCCGCATAGTTCTTGCGGCTGTGATCGCCCGCGGCGGTCGGCGCGAACCCCGGGAAGGACTGCGCGCCTTCCTTGTAATAGGAGTCGGGCTCGCCCGCACCAATGCCGAACTCGTCCTCGCGCGCTTCCACACCCACCGCCACCGTCAGCGGCGAAGCCAGGCCCACATTGAAGGGGTGCGTGGCGTCAATCGTGCCGGTGAACTGGCTGGCGCTGAAGCTGCCGTCATAGAAATTGGCCGGCGAAGTGTGCGTGTCGATGAACAGCGAGCGGTTGCCCGAGTTCCAGGTATAGATATTGTCGATGTCCTTGCCGTAGCCGACATCCGCGTCGACCGCCCAGCCCAGGACATTGAACTTCTCGCCGACATTGTACTGGTAGTCGTCTTCCTTCAGCACTTCCATCGGACGGAAGCCTTCCGGATACATGATCAGTTCGCCCGGCGAAGTGTAGGTGCCGTGGCCGCCCGACGAGATCACCTGGCCGGTGGTGGGATTGAGACCCGCGCCCGCCGTGCCCGGCGTTGCGCTATAGCCATTGGCGGTGTCAAGCGGATAGGGGCCCATGCAGGATGGCGTCAAACCGTCCGGCGTGCTGGAGCCCTGATTGTAACCGCTCGAGTTGGCGGCGGTGCAGGGCTGGCTGGAGCCCGGCGTGGCGATGATCTGGCTCGGCATGCGGTTGTTTTCGTACGACTTGCCGAATTTGTGGCCGATCGTGCCATAGGCGTAGATGCTGAAATTGTCGCTGAAATCATATTCCGAATTCAGCTCGGCCATGGTGAGCTGGTACTCGGGATTGCCGTTGATGGGATTGATGCGCGGATAACCCGGGATCTGTTGCAGCACCGAAAGCGGCACGCCGCCGACCGGGCCGGTCGCCAGGCCCGTACCCGTGGGACCGGCGACGCGATAATCGGCGCCGCCCGTCTGGGTGAAATTGCCATACTGCTTGTCGATGGTGAAATTGACGAAGCCCTTGTCGAACAGGGGCAGGCCCATATTGTACGACACGTCGTACTTGGTGCCGCCGGACTTCAGGCCATTCACGGTGGAAATGCCGCCATTGTCGTAATAGTCGCCCGCCGTGGCCGACAATTGGCCGCCCGACGATTTGTTCTTCAGGATGATGTTGATGACGCCGGCGATGGCGTCGGTGCCGTACTGGGCGGCTGCGCCGTCGAGCAGCACTTCGACGTGATCGATCGAGGCTTCGGGGATCAGCGAGATATCGGGAGCCGAAGAGCCGCTGGCGAAATTGCCGCCATCGACGTGCAGGTTGCCGGAATAGTGGCGGCGATGGCCATTGACCAGGACCAGCGTGTCATTGGGCGAAAGGCCGCGCAGCGCCGCCGAGAGCGTGAGGTTGGCGGTGTCGCTGCCAAACTGCTGGGCAGTGAAGGACGGGATGGTCTGGCCCAGCGCCTGGCGCAGGTCGGCGGAGCCGGTGCCATGGGTCAAGGCGTCGGTGCCCAGAACGGTGATGGGTGCGGCCGAATCGGACGCTGTCATGCCCTGGACGCGGGTGCCGGTGACGATCACGGTTTCGGCGGGTTGGTCGGCCTGTTGAGCGATAGCCGGGCCGGCAATCACCGCAAAAGCGGCGAGTGACGAACCAACCAGAAGAGTGTTTTTGAGACTAAGCATATGGATTCCCCTGCTAAATAGGCGATGTCCTTCGGACATCGGACAAATTCCGGCGCAGGGCAGCGACCCAC
>DATKPL010000111.1:0-4812 GCA_035524155.1 Rhizomicrobium sp. | reverse complement strand
TATACCCATATAACCGCCCGAGGCCCGAATTTTCGGGCTGCCTCGGCCAAATAGGAGCATATACACGTGTTACCGTCCTTCGCAAGATCGAGCTGCAATTGCGGCGCCTTGCGCATGGCGGCCCGGCGCGTGACGGCCTTTTACGACAGCTGTCTCAAGCCCAGCGGCCTCACCATGGTGCAGTTCGGGCTTTTGAACTTGATCGAAGCTGGCGGCAAAGGCTCGGTCAATGCGCTGGCGGCCCAGGCGGGGCTGGACCGCACCACCGCCAGCCGCACCCTGCGTCCGTTGGTGAACTCAGGCCTGGTCAAGATCGAACGCTCGGCACGCGACGGCCGGCAGCGCGACATCAGCCTCACCCGCGCGGGCCAGAAGGCGATCGCGGGGGCCATACCGCTTTGGCATCAGGCGCAACAGAATTTCGAAGGCGCCAATGGCGCGATGTTCAGCCAATCGCTGCGCACATCGTTGCGCGATCTCAAGCTCGAATATTCGAAGGAGAACCCGCTGTGAAAGAGATTCACGATCATCCCATCAGCCGCCGCGCCATGCTGGGCGCGATCGGGCTTACCGCCGGCGCCGCCGCCATGTACGAGGCGATGACCGGCATGGGTTACGCCGCGACCTCGGACTTCAAAGGCCCGATCACGCTAACCGGCGACGTCAAGGGACAGACGGTGCTGGTTCTGGGCGCGGGCATTGCCGGCATGGTCGCCGCGTACGAGCTGCGCAAAGCCGGCTATAGCGTGAAGATTCTGGAATATAACGACCGCCCCGGCGGCAGGAACTGGTCGCTCTATGGCGGCGACAGCTACACCGATATCGGCGGCGCCACCCAGAAGGTCGATTTCGCCAAGGGACTCTATTTTAATCCCGGTCCCTGGCGCCTGCCCTATCACCATCAGGGCATTCTTCATTACTGCCGCATGCTGGGCGTCGCGCTCGAACCCTTCGTCCAGGACAACAATTCCACCTATGTCCACTCGACCAATTCCTTCGGCGGCAAGCCCAAGCGCTTTCGCGAAGTGCAGGCCGACTATGACGGCTATATCGCCGAGCTTCTGGCCAAAGCCACCAGCCAGGAGAAACTGAACGGCCTTCTCGACAAGGACGAGAAAGACGGCTTGATGCAGATGCTCAAGACCTGGGGCGGCCTGGACAAGAATTACGAATACAGGAAAGGCGAACTGGCCAGCAATTTCCGCGGCTATGACATTCCGCCTGGCGGCGGTCTGCAGCCGGGGCCGGTCGATTCCGAGCCGATGGACCGCAAGGAGTTGTTCAACTCCACCCTCTGGACGGCGAAATTCTTCCCCAAACAGTGGGACTTCCAGGGTCAGATGTTCCAGCCGGTGGGCGGCATGGGCATGATCGGCAAGGCGTTCGGCAAATTGCTGGGCGACATGATCACCTATGACTGCAAGGTGACGCACATCAAGCAGGACGACAAAGGCGTCACGGTCAGCTACGTCAGCAGCAAGAATGGTGGCGCGCCGAAGACCGCCAAGGCCGATTGGTGCGTCTGCACCATTCCCGCCTCGATCCTGGGCCAGATACCTGTCGAAGGCATCAGCGCGCCGATGAAGAACGCCATCGACTCGCTCTGGTACATTCCGGCCGCCAAGGTGGGTCTGCAATTCAAGCGCCGCTTCTGGGAAGAGGATGAGGCGATCTATGGCGGCAACACCTATACCGACCAGCCGATTTTCAACATCAACTATCCCAGCCACGGCTTCTTCGAGAAAGGTCCTGCGGTGCTTCTGGGCGCCTATGTCTATCGCTCCGGCAACAAGGTTTATAATTTCGAGGCCTTGTCCGCGCCGGAGATGATCAAGGCCGCGCTGGAACAGGGCGCCAAGATCCATCCCCAATATCCCGCGGAATTCCAGACCGGCGTCGCGGTGGCCTGGCATCGCGTGCCCTGGAGCCTGGGCTGTTCGGCATGGTGGACGGATGAGAACCGCGCCAGGAATTACGAAACCATTTGCCAGGTCGATAACCGCATGGTGCTGGCGGGCGAGCATTGCTCGCATCTGATGGCGTGGCAGGAAGGCTCGGTGCTGTCGGCATTGGATGCGATCACACGCCTGCACAAGCGCGTGATGGCGGCGTGAGCGGAGAGACACATGAAAAATAATCTGATGCTTGCTGCCGCGACGGTGCTGGTCACCGCGATTTCGGCGTCCGCACAACCCCTGCCCCAGCAGGGTGGCGAAGCGATCTACAAAGGCATCTGCCAGGACTGCCACATGCCCGACGGGCATGGCGGCACCGGGGCGGGCACGTATCCCGCACTGGCGAAGAACCCCAAACTGGCCGAGCCGGGCTATCCGGTGAGCGTGGTGGTGCATGGCCAGAAGGCGATGCCGCCCTTCGGCACAGCCCTCAACGACCAGCAGATCGCCGACGTGGTCAATTATGTCCGTGGCCATTTCGGCAACAACTACAAGGACAAGATCACACCTGCGGACGTGAAAGCCGCGCGCTGACGCGTCTCATTTTCAAGAAGTTACAGAGGTCCCTGGCCACTCCTTTCCAATCTCCCCCACACTCCCGGAAAGGAGTGGCACTTTTTTGCGCGCCGTCCCGGGCCCGCCTTCTGCTAAGCTCCGCTCGGGGCCGGCGAACGACCGGCCAAAAAAGGGGGAGCAAACCATGAAGCGCATTCACCTTGCCGCCTTGCTGTGCACCGCCATCGGGCTTGCCGCCGGATCCGCGCTGGCGCAACAGATCACTCTGTCCTCGCCGCCCTACACGCGGATCGATGGCTATCTCAAGATGCCGAACGGCCGTCACATGGGCTCGACCAGTTCGGTGGCCGGCGATTCCAAAGGCAATATCTGGGTGGCGGAACGCTGCGGCGCCAATGACTGCGCGGGCAGCACGCTGGATCCGGTGCTGGAATTCGATCCGCAGGGCAATTTCATCAAGGCGTTCGGCGCCGGTCAGATCCTGTTTCCCCATTTCATCTTCATCGACAAGCAGGATCACATCTGGATCGTGGACGACCACGACAATGGCAAGATTGGCGACGACGTGATCGAGTATGACCAGGACGGCCATGTACTGAAGACCTTGGGCACACCCGGTGTTCCCGGCAACGATGGTACTCATTTCCGCGAGCCCAGCTCGGTCCTGGTGGCGCCCAATGGCGACACCTTCGTGGGCGACGGCCACACCCAGGACAAGGGCAATGCCCGCATCGTCAAGTTCGATCGCAACGGCAAATTCGTGAAACAATGGGGTGAACACGGCTTCGGTCCCGGCCAGATGGACATTCCCCATTGCCTGGCGATGGACAGCAAGGGCCGCCTGTTCGTGGGCGACCGCGGCAACAACCGGATGGACATTTTCGATCAGAATGGAAAGTTCCTCGCGTCATGGAGTCAGTTCGGCCGGCCCAGCGGCTGTTTCATCGACAGCAAGGACAATCTCTATGTCGCCGACTCGGAATCCCACACCAACCATCATCCGGGCTGGATGCGCGGTGTGCGGATCGGCAGCGTCAAGGACGGCGTGGTGACGGCTTTCATTCCAGACGATCCGGACATCAATCCCGACAAGATGGGCACCAGCAACGGCGAAGGCATCTGGGCCGACCAGAACGGCGTGATCTATGACGCCGAAGTGGGCCAGAAAGCCGTGGTGCGCTACGCGCCGGGAGCCAAGAGCTGATCCACCTGGCATGATACGTCACGCGCCAGGTCTGGCGCTTTGCACATTGCTGATCGCATCGGGGACCGTGCAAGCCGCGCCGAAAAACGCGCGCCTGCACGCCTTTGAAGCCCGGCTTGAAGCCAACCCCAGCGCCACGGCCGTGCTGCAAACCTGGTGTGACGCGCACGCGCCCGCCGGTACCCGCATCATCGCCCGTCAGGTGCAGCCTGCGCCGCTTGCGCCGCCTGAAGCGGCACGCAGGGCCCTGGCGATAAAGCCTGGCGTACCGGTGCGCTATCGGCGCGTCCAACTCATGTGCGGCGACCGCATTCTATCGAATGCGGACAATTGGTATCTGCCCGGCAAGCTGACGGGCGCAATGAATGACATGCTGGATCACAGCCAGACGCCGTTTGGCAAAGCGGTCAGCGCGCTGCATTTCAGCCGGCACAACCTGGAAACGCGGTACCTGCCGCCCGGTGGCCCGGACGTGCTGCGCCACTCTGCCGTGCTCACCACGGACAAGGGTGAGCCCTTCAGCTTTGTGGTGGAGACCTACACCAGCGAGATTTTGGGAAACTGACTAGCCCGCGGGCGAAGTCAGCGTCTTGGCCTTGTAGAAAATGTGATTGCCGATCTTGGCGATCTTCTCGAAGCGCGATGCCCAGGAGGGATGCACATAAGAGGCGTGATAATTGGTGGCGCCCTTGATGTCGTTGAGCTGGGACAGCTCGCCCACCATCAGTCGCGCCGCCAGCACCTGGGCCGAACGCCAGGCTTCCGCCTCTTTCGCCTTCCGCATCGAGCCGTCGCAGGCGAAGGTGAACTGGCAGAAGGTCTTGCCCGCGCCTTCGAACACCACGTCGCACACGGTGTTGCCGTGGCTGCCCTGGGCCAGGCGGTCGAACACGACTTCGGCGACGGCGCGCTCGCCTTCTTCGCCTTCGCCACGGGCCTCGTAATACATTACCTGGGCCAGGCAGCGATGCTCGGCCAGAAGATCATGGACCGCTTCGGCCGTGCCGTCGGTCTGTTCGATGGCGGCCTGCGCCGGCACACGCGGAACGAAATCCAGCGGCGTGAGCGCGATGCGGACTGGCAAGGTGGGATCAACCGGCGGCGGCTTGAAGGTCACCGCCGAGGCGGCCGCGACAC
>DATKPL010000110.1:0-3540 GCA_035524155.1 Rhizomicrobium sp. | reverse complement strand
CGTCGCAAACTCACAGTCCGGCTGCCGCAGGCGGTGGTACCACCACAACCACCACCACCACCACGACCGGCACTTCGCCCTGATTCGCACCCCGCGGGTCAGCCCGAGTTGCAAAGTCCTGAATCCTCGCGCCTAATCTTTTAGGCGCGGGGAGTTTTCTTTTATGGCGATATCTAATCCACCGGCACGGGATGTGCGCGGGCAGTTGCTGCGCATCTTCGGCCTGGGTTTTGGCTTGGCGGTGGTGATCGGCGGCGTTATCGGCTCCGGCATCCTGCGCAACCCCTCAGTGGTGGCTGCCGGTTTTCTTGATCCCAAATGGATATTGCTGGCTTGGCTGGGCGGCGGCTTGTTCGTCGCCATCGATGCCATGCCCACGGTCGAGCTCGGTGCCGCGATCCCTCGCTCCGGCGGCCCCTATTCCCTGGCGGTGCGCGCGATCGGGCCCCGTGCGGGGTTTTTCGTGGGCTGGGCGGATTGGCTGCAGCTGGTTTTCTCGACCGGTTTCATCGCGGTCGCGTTCGGCGAACAGGTCCAGCGCTTGGGGCTTTTCCCCGGCCTTACCACCGGCGAGATCGCGGTATTGCTGGTCCTGGGCTGCGGCGCCATTAACTGGATCGGCGCGCGGGTGGGCGGCGCCTCGCAAAGCATCGGCAGCGCCCTGAAGGCGCTGGGTCTGTTGGTGCTGGTTGCTGTCCTGTTCCTGGCGCACGGTAAGGCCGGCCTTGCGGCAGCGCCTCCGCCCCCCGCTTTCAGCTGGGTGGCCGCTGCCGTGGCGTTGCGCGCCATTTATGGCGCCTATGGCGGTTGGGAAGCCGCCGTCTATTTCTCCGAGGAATTGCACGAGCCCGAGCGCAATGTGGCGCGCGCCACTTTCGGCGGCATCGCGCTGGTGACCGCGATCTATTTCCTCATCAATGCCGCCGTGCTCCATGTTTTGCCGCTGGGCATCCTCACCCGTTCGACTTTGGCGGTATCCGACGCGATGACGGAGGTCTTGGGACCCAGCAGCGGCGCGATCGTGACCATCCTGGCCATGTGGTGCGTGGCCACCATCGCCAATCTCCAGGTGATGGAGCATGTGCGCAATACCTATGCGATGGCGCGCGAAGGAAGGTTGCCGCCGGTCCTTGCCACCGTTTCCAAAAGCGGCACGCCGCGCGCTGCCCTGATCGTGGTGGTGGTGGCGACGTCGCTGGTGATTCTCTCAGCCGACCTCATCAAGGGTGAACTCTACGAAGTTCTGCTCAATCTCTATGCGCCCAACATCATGCTGATCTTTTTGATCCTGGCGTATGGCGCGATCCGCCTGCGCAATCGGGAGCCCGATCTTCCGCGCCCATACAAGATGCCGTTCTATCCCTGGCCCGCCATCCTCACCGTCGCCGCCAATGGCGCGCTGCTGGTGCTGTTTGTGGTTTCGGATTGGCGCACCGGCATTTATTCCCTCCTCAGCATGGCGCTGGCATGGCCGCTCTATGCGCTGGGCCGCGCCCGCTGGCGGCCCTTGCACGCAAGCTGAACGGATTCGGGCATAGTTGTTCTCGTCATGCGCGATGATGCCCACATCCTGCCCGATCGCCTGAAGCCGGGCCTGAAACTGGTCTTTTGCGGCACGGCGGCGGGACGCCAATCGGCGTTGCAAAAAGCCTATTACGCCCACAAGCAGAACAAATTCTGGCGCACGCTTTTCGAAGTAGGGCTGACGCCGCATCTGTTCGAGCCCAAGGGATATCCCGGCCTTTGGAAGCTGGGGATCGGGCTCACCGACATTGCCAAATATAGCTATGGCATGGATCATCAACTGCCCAAGAACAGTTTGGGGCATGACGCGGCAGAGGCGTTGCGCGCGCGCATCCTCCAGATCGCGCCTCGCTATCTGGCCTTCACCAGCCTGACCGCGGGCCGGGCAGTGATGGGGAAGGATGCGCCGGTTGGCGAACAGCAAGATTGCCTTGGCGTCACCAGGGTCTGGATCCTGCCTTCGCCGTCACCTTTGGCATCCAATCACTGGGATATCGCGCCCTGGCGGGCGCTGGCGCGCCAGATCAAGAAATCTCATGGAGCGTGATTGGCGACCGCAACCATCAACTCGGCATTGTTGGCGCATAATGCGCCGGCCAGTTTGGCGTCGCATTGGACCGGCTCGGCCATTCTCACCTGGTAATCGCCGATCTTCTTGTCGGGCAGCAGGAAATCGGTGACCACGAATTGCGCGCCGGAGGCAAAGGCCGCGGTGCGCCGCGCTGTATCGCCCTCGCGGGCTTCACGCGTATCCTCATCGGCGCGGGTCTTCACGATGAAACCCTGTGTGATATCGGCGGCGATACGGGCGCCGTCCTTCACCGGATCGTCAACGCAGATAAAGGACGCCAGGGGCGAATTCTCGTCCGCGGCCACGAACAGGGGGCGCCCTTCCAGGGAGAGGCTTGGGCCGGCATAGAGCGCCACCTTTTGCGGCGTATCGTCCAGAAGGAAGATCACCTTGCCGCGGGCCTGTTGGAGGCTGGGCCACGCGCCTGCCAGCACGGCCTGGCGCAGCGTGGGATAGGCGCCCCTTACGTCATCGGGCGTGATGATTTCCTCCGGCGTGAACAGGGCTGAAATCTCGCTGTTCAACTGCGCAAAAGCGTCCGTATCGAACGGGACGGGCTTGGTGGCGCCCGGCATGGGTGTCCTGCTGTCGTTGGTGTGCAGCGCGATCAGGATCGGCAAATGATCCGGATGGGTGCGGCTCCAGGTCACCACCTCGGTCAGGCAGTCCTTCAAGGTGAGGCAGTTCGACCGATAGTCCACATCCAGCACATGGATCACCTTGAAGCCCGGCTGGGACATGGCTGCGACATAAGCCGGATCAAGCAATTCCCCGGCCATGGATGCGCCGGCTGGGCTTTTGAACAACCCACCCTCGGGATCATAAACGATGTCGAATTCCAGCGCCCGGGCGCCGGCATCCAGCTGCTGGGGCAAGCTAGGCTCGCCGAAATCCAGCGCCTCGGCGTCCTTTTTTCCGCCCATGCTGATGAGAGACAACATCTGACTGCTGGGCTCCAGCTTGTAGCTGTCGGCGGTGCCCACGAATTGCAACTGGTTGAGGCGCAGATTGGCGTTGAGCCAGGCGCGCGCGCATTGGGCATCGCCGGCATGGGCCGCGTCGGGCGCGGCCATGTTACAAGCGGCGAAGGCAGGCGCGCCCGCCGCGAGAAAACCAATCGCCACTACCCCGATCAGCCAGGACCGCATCACCGTTCCATCAGCTGGTCTTTTTGACTCTCTCAAGTTAACCGCCGCCCACTTTCCGCGCCACCGTCAACCCGGCAATCAACAACACCAGGAAGATGAGCATGAAGATGAAGAATAGGGTCTTGGCGATGGCGATGGAGGCACCGGCGATGCCGGTAAAGCCCAGAAGACCCGCGATCAGGCCGATCACCAGGAAAATAAGCGCCCAACGTAGCATCGGATGGTTCCTCCCATTCGAGGGGAAAATGCTCGAGAGGCAAGCCGGGTTCCCTAATGTTGCGCTTTCCTTCATGATCG
>DATKPL010000109.1:0-2309 GCA_035524155.1 Rhizomicrobium sp. | reverse complement strand
TCGTTAACGACTAGGCAAGTCCCTCAAAAATATGGGCTTTTCGTTTGACGTGGCGATCTGTCCCATGATATCCCATATCATCCCAGGGGTGTTGTGACCCGCCTGTACCACGGCCGACTGATCGGCCGCCCGGGCCCGATGGGACTACGGGGGAATGCGATCCATGACCGGGCTGGTCCAACCGTTCATTTCGACGGTGATGGGGTCGCTCGACAGCAAGGGTCGGGTCTGCATCCCCGCGCCCTATCGCCATATCCTCGCCGCGCAAAACACCCAGGGCGTCTATATCTGCCCCAGCTTTGCCGAAGCCGCGCTCGAGGCCTTCGGCCAGAATGTGATCGACACGCTGCATGCGCGGCTCTCGACCCAGGATCCGTTTTTCTCGCCCAGCCATGACGACGAAGCCACCGCTGTGGTTTCACGCACGCAGTTGCTGGTTGCTGACGAGCAGGGCCGTGTGCGTCTTCCCGATGCCATGATCGAGCATGCCGGTCTCAAGGACCGCATCGCCTTTGTGGGCCTGTCGCAGAAATTCCAGATCTGGGATGCCGACGCCTACGCGCCCATCCAGGCCGAAGCGCTGGCGCGCGTGAAAGCGCGCCTGGAACGCGCCCGCGCCGCCGCCCAGGGTGACAAGGAATGAGCGGCCATCTTCCCGTGATGCTGAAGGAAGTGGTGGCGGCGATCGCGCCCAAGGATGGCGGCCATTATGTGGACGGCACCTTTGGCGGCGGCGGCTATGCCCGCGCCATGCTGGAAGCCGCCGATTGCCGCGTGCTGGGCATCGACCGCGATCCAGAGGCCATCGCCCGCGGCCAGGCATTGGTTGAGCATTTCGCCGGCCGTCTCACTCTGGTCGAAGGCGAATTCTCCCGCATGGACGAATTCACCGATGCCACAGATGGCGTGATGCTCGATCTGGGCGTCTCGTCCTTCCAGTTCGACACCCCGGCGCGCGGCTTTTCGTTCCGCGAGGAAGGTCCGCTGGACATGCGCATGGGCCTTTCCGGCGAAAGTGCCGCCGATGTGGTGAACACGGCGCCTGAGCGTGATCTTTCGAATATCATTTCCCGCTACGGCGAAGAAAAGAATGCGCGCCGTATCGCCCGCGCCATCATCGCGGCACGCCCCATCGCCACCACCACGGAGCTGGCCGCGATCGTGTCCGAGGCGCAGGGCCCCAAGGCGCTCGCGCTTTCCATCCATCCCGCTACGCGCACCTTTCAGGCCCTGCGCATTCGCGTGAATGACGAGTTGAGCGAACTGGAGCGCGGACTGGAAGCGGCGCTCAAAATTCTTGCACCCAAGGGCCGTCTCGCCGTGGTCTCGTTCCACAGCCTCGAAGACCGCATCGTCAAGCAATTCCTGTCGCAGCACAGCGATGCGCGCCCGCACGTCTCGCGCCACGCCCCCGATGCGCGCAGCGAGGCCGCGCCGCTGCATCTTCTCACCAGATCCCCGCAGACCCCCTCTGCGGATGAAATTCAACGCAATCCCCGCGCCCGTTCCGCCAAGTTGCGGTTCGCCGAGCGGTTGGCCGCTTAAGGAGGCTCACATGATCCGGGTGCTCAATTTCTTCTGCGTGGCGTTGATGGGCCTCTCCATCCTGGGCCTCTATCACGTGTCCGAACGGACCCGCGTCGCCGAGATGCAGCTGGCGAAGGTCGATCGCCAGATTACCGATACCAAGACCGGCATCGGCGTCCTTCAGACCGAATGGGCCCGCGTCGCCGGCCCAGCCCGCATCCAGGAACTGGCCCAGGAGGACGGCATGACCGACAAGACTTCGGTCGAATTGTCGTCGTTCACGCAATTGCCGCACCGCGCCGACGGGGCTCTGAACAATTCATCGGTGCGTGACGCCAGTGCCGAAGCGCCGGTGGTGCAGCCCACGCTCACGCCGCAGCCCATTTCGGTCCGTACGGGATTCTAGGAAATTTATGGGCGAAAAACCGGGGATCTTTCAGCGGCGCATCGTCATCGGAGCGGTTTTCTGCGTCGCCGCTTTCACCCTGGTGGGAATCCGTCTTGTCGACGTGACGCTGATGCGCGGGGCTCACGGCAAAGGTTTCGCCGATCACGCCGCCACCGCCCGTGCCGATCTGGTGGACCGCAATGGCGAATTGCTGGCCCGCGATCTGCCGGTTCAGGACCTTTACGCCCGCCCGCATGTCTTCTGGGATAAAGACCAGGCGGCGCACGATCTGGCGCAAGCGACCGGGGCCGACGAGAAGCGCTTGCGCGAAAGCTTCGACAATACCAAACATCCTTATGTGCTGATCGCGCGCCAGATCACGCCCGACACGGAA
>DATKPL010000108.1:0-5592 GCA_035524155.1 Rhizomicrobium sp. | reverse complement strand
CTGTGCTTTGGCCTCGCGCAATGAAGAGACGACCCAAGCCATCATGGGCGAATTCGCGGGCAGACTGTCGCCCGAGGCGCTGAACGCGGCACAGGCCGCCGCCAGCATCATGGCGATGAACAACATCTATTACCGCTTCACGCATCTGTCCTCGTCGCCCGATTACCGCGCCATGCCGGCCAAGCTGCGCATGAACGTGATCGGCAAGCCGGGTGTGGAAAAGGCGGATTTCGAGCTTTGGTCGCTGGCGGTCTCGGCCATCAATGGCTGCGGCATGTGCCTTGACGCGCACGACAAGGTGCTGCGCGAAGCGGGCATCACCGCCGAACAAATTCAGGCCGCCGTGCGCATCGCCGCCGTCGTGCATGCGGTGGCTGCCACGCTTGACGGCGTTGCCGCGACCGAGACAGCGCAACAGCGCGCCGCCTGACCGGCAGACCGGGGTCATGGGAGACGAGCAGGACATGGCCCAATCCATGATCCGGATCTATGGCGGGCGCGCGGAAATGGTGGCATTGGAACATGCCAACGAATTCCGGCGCAGGGGCGATGGCGAAGCCTATGAACGCTGGCTGCGCATCATCGCGCTGATCCGCAGCCTCTCGGCGCGGGAGGGGCGCGCAACATTGATCCCGGGACGGCGTTGCTTATAGGGTCCTGGGATGGGGCCGCCGCGCAAAAGATTCGCGTTCCGAAAACGCACTCTTGTTGTCGCGGTGGTTCTTATCCTGGTAGCGGCCGGCGCAGTCCATAACGAGTTGCTGGGGCCCGTGATCCGTGCCGTGCCGATCCGCGCCGACGATCCCCTCACCGTCCGCTTCGCCGTCTTCAATCCCGCCTTCACCGTCACCTTGAAGAATGTCGACATGACCTGCATGCCCCTGACCCTTGCCGGTCGCGGCAGGAACGGCCAGGCATGGACGGCGCAAGGCCGGCCCTTTCCCCTGAATGTCGATCTGGATGTCGGCCCGCGACAGGCATTCGAATATACCTGCCCGATCGACACCGCCGCCTCGCCGGACTCGCTGGATCATGTGACGGCCGACATCGCCGTCCGCTACACGCGCTTCGGCCGGCGCGAACGGATGATTTCCGGCACGCTCAACTGGGGCTCTGCCAGCCGGGTGTGGACGATGGCGGGACGCTGAGGCTTTTGCGGAAATTATTTCGCAGCGCCCGCGCCGACCTTGGCCTGGATGCAGGCATTGTAGCTGTTCTTGTAGACCACATCCTGCATCACCGCGTCATAGTCGTCGGCGGCGGCGTCTTTCACGGCCGCCATGGCGATGGCGGTGCAGTCCTTCTCGGCCAGCGGCGAAGGTTGAATCGGAACCGCGTCGAGCGGCGCGCACGCCGCCATCATGATCGCCGGCATCGTGACCAACACAACACAGAGCAAACCCGCTCTCATGGCCTCGTCATCCCCGAGTACAGGGTGAGGATTACACCGTACATGACGGGGCGGACGGGGGCCGGGGCGGGATTCGCGGCACAGGGTTAAGGCCGCCGAAAGCCTGATTCCAGGGGCTATTCCAGCGATTCCAGGACCATAGATGGTTGAAGAGGATGGTTGAGCAAATGTGCCCGCATGCCCCCGTCCGGTCTTGTATCGCCTTACCCGGCATTCAGGCCTTGGGGCGCATGCTTGGTCCCGTACTGGCGGGGGTCAGCACGCATGATGATCGATTATTATCCTAGGGGTCCGGTCGGGTCCCTGCCCTGGTTCATTTCCCTGATGATGGTTTGCACGCTGGTCGGATTCGGCTGCATGACCTTGCTGGGATTGCTCTGGAATTGATGCCGCTTCGCGGTCGTGGCTCACCCAGCGCGGCGCGCGGTGCGGTCCAGCATGTGCACCTTGGGCAGATTTTCCAGCCGGTTGCGCCGCACGCGCTCGGGCACCGTGTCCTTCGTGGCGCATTGGTCCACGAATTCGGCGTAATGACCGGCTTGCGCCAGGGCTTCGCTGATCAGCGACGCGGCCGCGACGGTGACGCCGGACGCGACCACCGTGCGCGGACCATCCACGGTCTGGATCCGCATGAACAGGCTCATGGGCGCGTCGGGAACGGTGCTGCGTTCCAGCGGGGCCAATTCCAGCTCGGGCTCCGGCTTCTTCAGCCAGCCCAACAGAAGGGAAACGGGACTTTGCTCCATCACGGCACACTTTCAAGATATTCCACACCGTCTCCCGCATAAGCCGTACCAGCGGAAAAAGCCCGGAAGCCGGCGCAAGCCTGGGCTGCGTCGGGCTTCCGCTGTGCCAAGCCTGGATGGATTCGTGCCAAACTGGTCTGGCCGAACCGGACTCAGCCCATGACGCAAATTCATTCGCGCCGCCTCAAACACCTGCTTGCCGAAGGGCGGGTATTGCGCGCGCTGGAATGTCATACGCCGCTCTCGGCCATGCTGGGCGAGCGCGGCGCCGGCGGCGGCAGGCGCTTCGACCTGCTTTGGCTCAGCGGTTTTGCCTGGGCCACCATGATGGGCCTGCCCGATGCGGACGCGTTGCCGTCGCCGCGGCGGCTGGACATGATCGGCGCGATCGCGGCGCGCGCAAGCCTGCCGCTTCTGGCCGATGGCGATACCGGCGGCGATCCGCAGGAATGCCGGCAGCTCTGCCAAAGGTTGGCGGCGCTGGGCGTGTCCGGCGTGATGCTGGAAGACAAGCGCGGCGTCAAGCGCACCAGCCTGGCCCAGGATGTGCGGCACGAACTGGAAGACCCGGAGGCGTTCGCCGCCAAGATCGACGCCGCCAGGATCAATGACGATCTTCTGATCTTTGCCCGCATCGAAGCCCTGATCGCGGGGGCGGGCATGGATGACGCCCTGGCGCGGGCGCGCCTTTATCTGCGCTCGTCCGCCGACGGCATCGTGATCCATTCCAAGGACAAGACCGGTGAGGAAATCTTCGCTTTCATGGCCGCATACAAGACGCTGCAAGCCGAACTGGGCATCCGCAAACCCCTCGTCCTGATCCCCACCGCCTACAGCCATGTCACGGCCGGGGAGCTTCATGCGCGCGGCGCGAGCATCGTGATCCACGGCAATCACATGATCCGCGCGGCCTGCAAGGCGATGGAGGACGCCGCCGAAACCATCCTGCGCGCCGACCGCGCGCGTGAGGCCGATGCCGGCATCACGCCGGTGGCGGAGATCATCAACCTCTTGGGAACGGGCTGAGAAGGTGCTTATGATCTTCACGGAAGGGCGCATGAGATCGTTTCGGCATCCGGTGTGGGCGATGGGCCTTGCGTTGATCATAGCCCTTATGCTTCGGCCGATACCCGCCCTGGCCGGTGTCTGCCATTATGAAAACCTGATGCCGGAATTCTTCGCCTTCCGGGCGCGGACCAGGGATCTTGCGCCCGAGGCGCGCGCCGGAAAATTCATGACGGAGATCGCCGCCCGGCATCCGGAATTCTATGGCGACAAGGACGATTTCCGCTCGCCGGAGGCATTGCGCAAGGCATCGCTGCGACTGCTCGATCCCGCGCATCCGGAAGCGTTGCCGGGCTTTGCGCCCTTGACTGAAGAACGGTTGCGCGCCGTGGCCGATACCGTCGAGTCCGATTTCGCCACCGGGCAGGAGAAATTCCTCAAGGCTTTCCCCGATTTCCGCTGCGAAGACGATATCGCCTTCGGCCCCTCCTTCCTGCATTTCGACGGCCATGAGTACAAGGACGAAAGGGGCCAGGGACACATGCTGTTCGGCGTGGACGCCATCGCCGCCCTGCACGGGCCCGAGGACATGCCCGCCTTCTACGCGCACGAGCTGTTCCACATCTATCATCGCCAGTTGATGGGCGCGGCCATGCCGTCCGACGACCTGGCCTGGTGGGAGATGTGGGAGGAAGGCCTGGCGACCTATGTGAGCCAGAGGCTGAACCCCGGACTGGATGCGCAGCATGTTCTGTGGTTTCCCAAAGACATGGTGCGCCAGATGCAGGCGCCCGGCGTGACCGCGCGGGCGGCGAAGCTGTTGCTGGCCGATTTCGACAAGACGGGCGACACGCACTGGTTCGTCAGCGGGCAAGGCCCGGCAGCCGGCTTGCCGCCGCGCGCGGGTTATTACATGGGCTATCTCTTGGCGCGCGAGCTGGGCAAGAACCATCCGCTGGCCTGGCTGGCGCATCTGCCGCCCGATCAGGTGAAGGCCCATGCGCACGCATTTCTCGAAGCACAGGCCGGATAAAGGGGACGCATGAAGAAGTATTTTCTAGCCCTTATGCTGCTCTCGTCCGCCGCGGCAAACGCGCAGACCAGCGATGCCAAGCAACAGGTGATCGACGCCACCGAGCAATGGATCGCCGCCGAGAACACGCATGACGCGGCCGCGCTGGATCGCATCCTGGACGACCAATTCATCTCCACCTATGCGGCGAACCCGCCGCGGAGCAAAACGGATTTCATTAGGGGCATCACCAAGGGCAAGGTCGATCCCACCCAGACGCAGGACCTCAGCGATGTGAGCGTGGCGGCGGATGGCGACACCGCCGTGATCGTGGGCACCGATACGTTCCACAGCGCCACCCAGGCGCCGGTTGCGCCCCTGCGCTTCACCATCACCTATGTGCGCAAACAGGGACGCTGGGTCGCGCTGGGCGAGCATATCGTCGCCATTCCCGCCGGGCCGTAGGGAACCGCAATACCGCTTGCACTTGCGCCCAAGGTTCGGCAAACAGCGCCCCTTTGGAACATGGAGAGTGAATGCAGATCGGCGCCATCCCGGCGGGAATGAACCCGCCCGAGGACATCAATGTCATCATCGAAGTGCCGATCGGCGGCGAGCCGATCAAGTACGAGATGGACAAGGAAGCCGGCACCCTGTTCGTCGACCGCTTCCTGCACACGCCCATGCGCTATCCCGGCAATTACGGCTTCGTGCCCCACACCTTGTCGGGCGACGGCGATCCGGTGGACGTGTTGATCGCCAACACGCGGCCGCTCCTTCCCGGTTCCTATATCAATGTGCGTCCGGTGGGCGTCTTGAAGATGGAGGACGAGCACGGCACCGACGAGAAGATCATCGCCGTGCCGGGGACAAAGCTCACCCAACGCTATGTCCATGTCGCCAACTACACCGACCTGCCCGATATCCTGATCGAGCAGATCCAGCATTTCTTCCTGCACTATAAGGACCTCGAGCCCGGCAAATGGGTCAAGCCCATCGGCTGGGGCGACCGCGCCGAGGCGATGGCGATGATCCGCGACGCCATCGAACGGGCGCGGTCAGCCAAGGCGTGATGCGAAGCCGGCGTTTTTCGCCGGCCGCGCGGTTTCCAGCGCCATGATCAGCCGCTTCAGCATCGACACCAGCGCCTGGACGTCGGAAGCCTCGAAGCCTTTCAGAAGGCTGCGGCTCAGCTCGGCCAGCGAGCGGCGAAATTCCCGGGCGATCCGGCTGCCTTCCGGCGTCAGCGTCAAGGCCACTACCCGGCGATCGGCGGTTTCACGGCGCCGCGTCAGCAAACCCAGCGCTTCCAGTTGGTTGAGTGTGCGGGTGATCGCGCCCGTATCGTGACCCAGATCATGCGCAATGGCGCCCGGGCTGGTCGCCACGCCCGATTCGATCAGCAGCAAGGCAAGCCG
>DATKPL010000107.1:0-3512 GCA_035524155.1 Rhizomicrobium sp. | reverse complement strand
ATTGCGCGCGAATTCGCCTCGGCGAAAATTGCCGATGCGATCGGACGCACGCTGATATTCGATCCATCGCGCGAGATCGGCGCCATGGAACAGAATATTCGCGATCAGCTGGCGAGGCCGCACGGCAAGACGCTTTCGATCTCCGCCGATGTTCAATCCTTCGGCACGCCGTCTTTCACATGGACGAAGGATGGCTTTCTCGCCTTCTTCTCCGCGACCGGCACGGTAGACGCACTGTTTAAGCCGTAAGTTTAATTTCAAAGCACATCGACTTGCGGATCGTTTAGTCCGCGCGCGATCTCTTCCATATCTGCGCGAACAACTCACGCCAAAGCGAACAAGTTCTATACTCGTGTATAGTTTACATTGCGCAGGTCAAACCTCACGTTGATTTCGCGGGCGTTTATGGCCCGGACTGTCGTTAACGGTTGGGGGGAACCGCGACACCTTCCGATTGAGAGCGGCGAGTGGCTTCCGGGTGTTCGGAGCGCACCCACAATTAAATGTCGCGCACTCGAGGGGGACTTAATGCATATTTCGCTGAAGCAAACGCTGCTTGTCGGCTCGTCGGTTGCCGCCTTTGCGCTGAGCGCCGGACAATCATTCGCGCAATCCGCCAGCCAGGAAGCGGAAACCGTGATCGTCACGGGCACGCGCGTGCAGGGCATGACGGCCGCCGACTCGGCCGCGCCCATCCAAGTTCTGGGCACCGATGCGCTGGTGCATGGCACCGGCTCGGCCGACCTGCGCCAGCAATTGGGCCAGACGGTTCCCTCCTTCACCGCCCAGCAATTCGGCGGCGATACTGCGAACCTCACGCTCTCGGCGGCGCTGCGCGGCCTTTCGCCCAACGACACCCTGGTGCTGGTGAACGGTCACCGCCGTCACTACACGGGCAATTTCCACGTGGATGGCGGCTATGGCGCGGGCAGTGCCTCGGCCGACTTGTCGATGATTCCTTCTGCCGCCATCGACCATGTCGAAGTGCTGCTGGACGGCGCGGCCGCCCAGTATGGCACCGACGCCATCGCCGGCGTGGTCAACATCATCCTGAAGAACAAATCCTCGGGCGGATCGCTCTCGGCCACCATCGGTGACTATTACGACCGCGGCGACTTCGCCGGCGGCAACTCCAACGGCGCCAAGTATGACGTCTCCTACAACATGGGCCTGCCGCTGTTCGACAAGGGCTTTGTCAACTTCACCGTCGAGAAGCAGTATCAGAACTTCACCCAGTATGGCGGCGCCGACAGTCGCTACGTCAACAATCTGAACCAGCCGGTGGCGCAGACCACCGTCACCGGTGTGGGCACCAATGGCGTGGCCACGTTGGGCACCGTCGGCAACCAGATTCCCAACAGCTTCCTGGCCTCGACCACCGGTTATCCGCGCAACAATTCGATCAACGGCAATCTCGAATACCAGCTGACGATGGCGGAGATGAACTCCGAATATGATTTCAGCGACAATTTCTCGATCTATGCCTTCGGCACCATCGGCCACAAATTCGGCAAGTCCTACGAGAATGATCGTCTGCCGAACCAGATCATCGCCACCATGGGCTCCAACCAGCCCTGCTCGGCCAGCAATCCGAACGGATATCTGACGGGATCGAGCACGCCGGACGGCACCCATCCCAACTGCCTGGGTCCTTATGCAATCGACACGACCAATGGCTTCGCAGCGCCGCCCGGCACCCCCGGCGCGGGTCTGAACCCTGTCACCGGCCAAATCGGCATTGCCCAGACCGGCAATGCGGGCAACCTGTTCAGCTCGACCCTGACCAATGCCCGGACCGGCGCAGCTCTGCCCACCGCGACGGGCGAAACGGCCCTGGGCACGACGCCGGAGCTGGTCCTTTATCCCAACGGCTTCCGTCCGTTGGAAGCGATCAAGGAAGACGATTACCAGTACAATATCGGCGAGAAATTCAATCTCGCCGGCTGGGCGGTCGACGCGGATGTCGGCTACGGCAAGGACATAGACAATGTCTATACTTTGAACTCGGCCAACCGCACCCTGTTCATCGACACCCACACCACGCCGACCAACTTCTATGACGGCAGCTTCACCGCCAGCCAGTTCACGGGCACGATTGACGCGGTCCATCCCTTCAATGTGGGCATGGCCTCGCCCCTGACGGTGGCGATCGGCGCCGAAGCGCGCGAGGACACCTATGGCATCGGCGCGGGTGAGCCGCTGTCCTATTACAATGAAGGCGCGCAATCCTTCCCGGGCTATTCGCCGCCGCAAGCAAGCACGCATAGCCGCAAGAACTATGCGGGTTATATCGATTTGGCGGTTGCCCCGATCGAGGCCCTGCAGATCGACGTGGCGGGCCGCGCCGAACATTATACCGACTTCGGCGACACCCAGATCGGCAAGGTCACGGTGCGTTACGACTTCAACCCGCAATGGGCGGTCCGCGGCACGGTGTCCACCGGCTTCCGTGCGCCGACCCTGTCGGAAGAGTTCTACAACGCCGTCAACGTCTCGCCGGCCGCGGCCACCGTGCAGCTGCCTGCCGACTCCGCGTCGGCTCAATTGCTGGGCCTGACCAACCTCAAGCCCGAATCCTCCACCAGCTACAGCCTGGGCATCGTCGCCCATCCGCTGGAGGATCTGAGCGCCACCGTGGACGTCTATTCGATCGCCATCGGCAATCGCATCGTCAACTCGGCAACCGTCACTTCGGCCGGCGGCGCCATCAATGTGCCGGTGGTTGCCACGGCTGTCTCCGATCTGGGGCTTTCGCTTGATCCCACGGCCACCCAACAGGGCGTGACGGCGTTCCTGAACGGCATCTCGACCCTGACCCAGGGCGTGGACGCGACGGTCAATTATCCGACCGATTTCGGCGACAAGGGTTTGGTGAACTGGACCCTGGCGGGCAACTACAACACCACCCATACGGGCCGCACCGCGGCGCCGCCTTCGGTGATCCTGGCGTCGAATCCAAGCGCCAGCTTCTTCACGCCCTACTCGGTGTTCGCCTTCGATCACCAGACCCCGGTCATCAAGGTGGGCCTGACGGCGGATTGGACCTTGGACCAGTATGGCGCCACCGTGCGCGAGACCTTCTGGGGTCCCGATCATGGCTACACCAGCCCGAATGCCGGCGGCGAGGAAATCCCGGCCAATCAGGCAGGGGTGGGCATCACCGATCTGGAAGGCCGGTACAATATCACCGACCAGCTCCAGTTCGCGATCGGCGCGAACAATGTCTTCAACATCAAGCCGGATGTTTATGGCGCGGCACCCAATTGCGCCTCCTTGCCGTCCAACGTGACCATCGTCTCGGGTGGCAGCTGCAAGGCCGGTCCCAACCAGTCCAATGGCGAGGTGCAAACCGCTAGCAACAATAGCGTCTATCAGGCTCCGTTGGGTTCGTTCTTCGACCCCAATGGCGGCTACTACTACGCCCGCATCAGCTACAACTTCTAATCAGGCTTAAAGAAAACACCCACTCGTGCCTTGCCGGCACGGGTGGGTTTTTCTTTGCCCGTCCGGCC
>DATKPL010000106.1:0-2863 GCA_035524155.1 Rhizomicrobium sp. | reverse complement strand
AACTTCAGCCGCGTTTGACGCGCACGACCACGTCCACGCGATCCACCGCCATCCCGGCGGGCGGGACGGGAACACCCGACACGGAAATCGCCTCGCCAGGGATGTCGATCAGCCGGCCTTCTTCCTCCAGGAAGAAATGCTGATGGTCGCCGGTGTTGGTATCGAAATAGCCGCGCGCGGCGTCCACGATCACCTGGCGCAACAGGCCCGCATGCGTGAATTGGTGCAGGGTGTTGTAGATCGTGGCCAGCGAGATCTTCATGTCCTGGCCGGCGGCTTCTTCGTGCAGGCTTTCGGCTGTCACATGCCGATGCGGCCCTTTGAACAGAAGGCCGGCCAGCTCCACCCGCTGCCGGGTGGGGCGCAGGCCCGCGGCGCGAAGCCGCTCAACCGCCTTGCCATTATCGAGCATGGTCTTGACCATCAGGCCAAAGTTCCTTTTCTCGGACGGCCTGTATGGGGGGGCCAATCCTTGCTAGAGTGACCTAAGTTACATCTTAGAATATTTCTAAGCAAGCAAAAGGCAAAAATTGGGCATTTCGCTGAAAGTCTTGCTGATTTTGCCCTTGGAACGTTGGAACATAGCGTCTTGAAGGAACACGACATTGGATAAGCCGATGAAGAAGTCGAGTTTCGATCTGGCGGGCTTGCTCGCCTGCGCACGGGGTGAATTGTTCGGACCCGGCAACGCGCAATTGCCGCTGCCGCCCATGTTGATGTTCGACCGCATCACCTCGATCACCGAGGATGGCGGTGAGGACGGCAAGGGCGAAGTCGTGGCCGAGCTGGACGTCAATCCCAATCTCTGGTTCTTCAAATGTCATTTCCAGGGCGATCCCGTGATGCCGGGCTGCCTGGGCCTCGACGCACTCTGGCAGATGGTGGGCTTCTTCCTGGGTTGGATGGGCGGCATTGGCCGTGGCCGCGCGCTGGGCGTGGAAGAAGTGAAATTCACCGGCATGGTGCTCCCCACCGCCAAGAAGATCACCTATATCGTCCATCTCAAGCGCGTGATCATGCGCAAGCTGGTGCTGGGCATCGCCGACGGCATCATGAAAGTGGATGGAAAGATCATCTACGAAGCCAAGGGCCTCAAGGTGGGTTTGTTCACCGACGCGGCGGCGGCCTTGACCAAGGCGGCAGCGCCACAGCCGGCATCGGTCTGAACGTCCTGAAACAGGTGGAACAGGGTTCAACGCCTCGCGCCCAACCGGCGTGAGGATGCAGAAGGGATTTCATGCGTCGCGTCGTCGTCACCGGCCTGGGTATTGTTTCTTCCATCGGCAACAATGCCGATGAGGTGACGCAATCCCTGCGCCAGGCCAGATCCGGAATTGTCAGGGCGGATGACTATGTGCGGCTGGGCTTTCGTTCCCAGGTCCATGGCAGCCTGAAACTCGATCTCGATCAGATCGTCGATCGCCGCGCCCGCCGGTTCCAGGGCGACGGCGCCGGTTATTGCTGGGTGGCGATGACCCAGGCGATCGCCGATGCCGGGCTCACCGAGAAAGATATTTCCAATCCCCGTACCGGGCTGATCGTGGGTTCGGGCGGGCCTTCGACCAAGGCGATCGTCAATGCCGCGGATATTGCACGCGATCCCGCCAAGGGGCCCAAGCGCATCGGACCCTTCGCTGTCCCCAAGGCGATGTCATCCACCTGCAGCGCCAACCTTTCCACCTGGTTCAAGACCAAGGGCGTGAATTACTCAATCTCGTCCGCCTGCTCCACGTCCGCCAACTGCATCGGCAATGCCGCCGAGATGATCCAATGGGGCAAGCAGGACATGATGTTCGCCGGCGGCGGCGAGGAGCTGGACTGGACGCTGAGCGAATTGTTCGACGCCATGGGCGCGATGTCGTCCAAATTCAACGCCACGCCGGAAAAGGCCAGCCGCGCCTATGACAAGAACCGCGACGGCTTCGTGATCTCCGGCGGCGGCGGCATTCTGATTCTGGAAGAGTTGGAACACGCCAAGGCGAGGGGCGCGAAAATCTATGCCGAACTTGTCGGCTATGGCGCAACCGCCGATGGCGAGGACATGGTGGCGCCGTCGGGCGAAGGCGCGGTGCGTTGCATGAAGATGGCGCTTGAGAATGTGAAAGGTCCGGTGGACTATATCAATCCGCACGCCACCTCGACCCAGGTGGGCGATATTCCCGAGATCAACGCCATCCGCGACGTGTTCGGCGATAAGATGCCGCCCATCAGCGCCACCAAGTCGCTCACCGGCCACAGCCAGGGCGCGGCGGGCGTACACGAGGCGATCTACACGCTTCTGATGATGCAAAACGACTTCATCTGCGAGAGTGCCAATATCGAAGAGCTCGATCCCGCGGTTGCGGGCGCCAATATCGTTCGCAAGCGCATCGACAATGCGAAAATCAACACCGCCCTGTCGAACTCCTTCGGCTTCGGCGGCACAAACGCGTCGCTGGTGTTTCAGCGGCTGGAAAAGTGATGGCCGACCATGGAACAGAAAACACCGCGCGAGGCGCTCATGGCTGACGCGAAAAACGGAATGATGGCGGGCAAGCGCGGCCTGATCATGGGCGTGGCCAACGATCATTCCATCGCCTGGGGCATCGCCCAGATGATGGCGTCACAGGGCGCGGAACTGGCCTTCACCTATCAGGGCGATGCGCAGTGCAAGCGCCTGAAACCCTTGGCCGCTTCGATCGGCAGCCGGATCATGCTGCCCGGCGACGTGGAAAAGGACGCCGAACTGGACGCGGTGTTCGATCATATCGGGCGCGAATGGGGCAGCCTCGATTTCTTGGTCCATGCCATCGCCTTTTCCGATGCCAAGGAATTGAAAGGCCGCTATGTCGACACCACGCGCGCCAATTTCCTGCGCAGTCTT
>DATKPL010000105.1:0-4146 GCA_035524155.1 Rhizomicrobium sp. | reverse complement strand
GGGCTATGAGATTTTCGACAAGTCGGACGCCTTCGGCACCACGGCCTTCGTCCAGAACATCAACCGCCTGCGCGCACTGGAAGGCGAATTGGCGCGCTCGATTCAAACCATCGACGGCGTGGAAAGCGCCCGGGTTCATCTGGTGATCCCGGAACGGCAGATCTTCTCCCGCGACGATCAGACGCCGTCGGCCTCCGTGGTGCTGAAGACCCGCGCCGTGATGGGCCGCGGCCAGGTCCAGGCGGTGCAGCATCTGGTCGCAGCCGCGGTGGCCTCGCTTACGCCCAATCGGGTCGCCATCGTCGACGACCGCGGCAATCTGCTGGCAGGCGGCGACGACAGAAGCGGCCCCGATGCCGCCGACGCCAATGCGGAGCAGAACACCACCGATTACGAAGACCGGCTGCGCCAGCGCCTGGAATCCATTGTCGCGAGCGTGGTGGGCGCGGGCCATGTGCGCGTCCAGGTCGCCGCCGACATGAATTACAATCACACCTCGACCACGTCGGAGAGCTACGATCCGGATTCCAAGGTGATCCGCTCGACCCAGACGGTGGAACAGAATGCATCGGATTCCACCGGCTCGAGCCAGGCCGCGGTATCGGTTGCCAACGCCCTTCCCGGCGGCAATGCCAACACCAGCACGGGCGACAATGGCAAATCCACCTCGGGCCGCACCGAAGAAACCACCAATTACGAAATCTCCAAGAAGATCACCACCTCGACCGAGAATGGCGGCGATATAAAGCGGCTTTCCGTTGCGGTGGTGGTGGACGGCACCCTGACCGGCGACGGCCCCAATCCCACCTACAAGCCGCGCACGGCCGCCGAGATGACGCAGATCACCAACCTGGTGAAGTCGGCGATGGGCTTCGAGCAGTCGCGCGGCGACCAGGTGCAGGTTTCCAACATGGAATTCGCGCGCATGGATGCCGGCGAAGGCACGCCCGCGCCCAAGCCGCTTCTGGGTTTGGACGCCGCCTATTGGTTCAAGATCATCGAAGCGGCGATCATGTGCGTCACCGCGCTTCTGATCGGCCTGTTCGTTGCGCGTCCCCTGATCAACCGCATGTTCGCGCCGAATCCGGCGGCGGGGCCGCTGGCGTTGCCGGGCATGGTTCCCGTGGCCGGCGCGCTTCCGGCCCCCGCGGGAGCGCCGGCGGGCGCCATCGCCACGGATGCGTCCGGCCAGCAGGTTCTTCTGCCGCCGCCCCAGCCCGGCATCGACATCAGCCGCATCGAGGGACAGGTGCGCGAATCCTCGGTCAAGAAAATCGGTGAAGTGGTGAGCGCCCATCCTGAAGAGGCCCTGGCGATCATCCGCACCTGGCTGCATCAACCGGTATAAGCATGGCCAAGAATCCAAAATCCGCCATCAGGGACGATGTCAGGACGCTCACCGGCGCCGAGCGCGCCGCCATCATCATGCTGTCTTTGGGCGAAGAACATTCCGCCAAAGTCTGGGCGATGATGGACGAGGAAGAGGTCAAGGAAGTCTCCCAGGTGATGTCCAACCTGGGTTCGATCTCGTCCAACGTGATCGAAAAGCTCATGGTGGATTTCGTCTCGCAGATGTCGGGCACCGGTTCGCTGATGGGATCCTACGAATCCACCGAGCGCCTGATCGCCCGCTTCATGCCTGCCGACAAGGTGTCGCAGATCATGGAGGAAATCCGCGGTCCTGCCGGCCGCACCATGTGGGACAAGCTGGCCAATGTGAACGAAAGCGTCCTGGCCAACTATCTCAAGAACGAATATCCCCAGACCGTTTCGGTGGTGCTCTCCAAGATCAAGCCCGAGCATGCCGCGCGCGTCCTGGGCGCGTTGCCGGAAGAATTCGCGCTGGAAGTGGTGCAGCGCATGCTGCGCATGGAAAGCGTGCAGAAAGACATTCTCGACAAGGTCGAGCAGACCTTGCGCGTGGAATTCATGTCCAACCTGGCGCGCACCGCCAAGCGCGACAGCCACGAGCATATGGCGGAAATCTTCAACAATTTCGACCGCCAGACCGAAAGCCGCTTCATCACCGCCCTGGAAGAACGCTCGCGCGACAGCGCCGAACGCATCAAGGCCTTGATGTTCACCTTCGAGGATCTGGGCAAGCTCGATCCGGGTTCGATCCAGACGCTGCTGCGCCATATCGAGAAGGACAAGCTGGGCCTGGCGCTGAAAGGCGCCACCGACGGGCTGCGCGATGTCTTCTTCTCCAACATGAGCGAGCGCGCCGGCAAGATCCTGCGCGAGGACATGGAAGCGATGGGCCCAGTCAGGCTCAAGGACGTGGACGAAGCGCAGATGCGCATGGTGAACGTGGCCAAGGACCTGGCCAACAAGGGCGAGATCATGATCGCCAGCGGTTCGGGCGAAGACGAGCTGGTGTACTGATGACAAACAAGGAAGCCCGCAAATTCACCTTCGACATCGAGTTCCGTGAAAAGACCGATGTCCTGTCCGAAGCCGCGCGTGCGCGGCAAAAGAAGATTCTGACCACCCAGGAACTGGAGGCGATGTGCGCCAAGGCCGAAGCCCAGGGCACCCAGGTCGCCACGGTCCGCGCGGCGGAAAGCATCGAACGCACCATTTCGGCCATGGTGATCGCGCTGCGCGCCGTCCTCGATCAGAGCCGCGTGGAAATCGAAAGCGTGCGCGCCGATGCTGCCAATCTGGCACTGGCCGCGGCCAAGAAAATCGCCGCCGCCGCGCTCAAATCCGCGCCGGCCGAGGAAGTCGAGAATGCGCTGCGCGAAGCCATGCACCAGGCGATCGGCGAGCCGCGCGTGATCTTGCGCGCCGCCCCGGGCGTGGTCGCCGCCCTGGAAGCGCGCGTCAACGATATCGCCCATGAAGAAGGCTATGACGGCCGCGTGATGCTGGCGGTCGATCCCGCCATGTCGGGCGCCGATTGCCGCATCGAATGGCGCGGCGGCGGCAGCGAGCGCAGCGAGGCCGCGATCGAAGGCGCGATCAGCGCCTTGATCGCCCGCTATTTTTCCAACACGCACGATGTTTCGAGAGGATAAGCCATGTCCGGCAATGACAATGTGGATCTGCCCGATCTCAGCCATAACCCCGCCGAGGGAACGGCTGCGCTGTTGAACAGCGACGGCACCACCGAAGCCGCGCCCAAGCATTCGGCGCAGGATCTGGAAGCCGTATTCGACGTGCCGGTCACGGTCTCGGCCATCCTGGGCAAAAGCTCGATGGAAGTGAGCCACCTACTCAAGCTGGGCAAAGGCACAGTGGTCGAACTCGACCGCAAAGTGGGCGAAGCGATCGACATCTATGTGAACGACCGGCTGGTGGCGCGCGGCGAAGTGGTTCTGGTCGAAGACCGGCTGGGCGTGACCATGACCGAAATCATCAAAGTCGGCCAATCCTAAGGCATAAAGGAATATCCCATGCGTCTTCTCATTGTCGGCGGCCTGAACGGTCAAATCGGCCACGCCACCAAGATCGCGATGGAGCGGGGGGCGAAGGTCTCCCATGCCGGGTCGATCGAACAGGCGCTGGAAACGCTGCGCGGCGGCGCCGGTGCGGACCTGGTGTTCTGCGATGTCACGCTCGAGATCGCGACCCTGGTGCGCGGCTTGGCGGCGGAACGCATCTGCACGCCCGTGGTGGCCTGCGGCATCGGCTCCGACACGCGCCGCGCGGTGGACGCGATCCGCGCCGGCGCCAAGGAATATCTGCCGCTGCCCGCCGATCCCGAACTGATCGCCGCGGTTCTGGCCGCGGTCGCCGACGAATCCCACCAGCTGATCTATGAAGACGAAGCAATGGCGGCCGTGCTGGCGCTGGCCGACCAGGTCGCCGGCAGCGAGGCCTCGATCCTGGTCACGGGCGAAAGCGGCACCGGTAAGGAAGTGCTGGCGCGCTACGTCCACCGCAAGTCGAACCGCAGCGAGAAGCCCTTCATCTCGGTCAATTGCGCTGCGATCCCGGAAAACCTGCTGGAATCCGAATTGTTCGGCCATGAGAAGGGCGCGTTCACCGGTGCCATCGCACGGCGCATCGGCAAATTCGAAGAGGCCAATGGCGGCACGCTTCTGCTCGACGAAATCAGCGAGATGGATGCGCGGCTTCAGGCCAAGCTGTTGCGTGCCATCCAGGAGCGCGAAATCGATCGCGTGGGCGGCACCAAGCCGG
>DATKPL010000104.1:0-3908 GCA_035524155.1 Rhizomicrobium sp. | reverse complement strand
TGGGTTGGTGCCATGGGCCGATTCGGGCACCAGGATGCGGGGACGGTATTCGCCCCGGGCGGCTATCGCCGCGCGGATGGCCAGAAGCCCGCAGAGCTCGCCATGGGCGCCCGCCTTGGGCGACATCGCTACCGCCGGCATGCCTGTGAGCGTGGTGAGCCAGCGCATCAATTCCTGGATCAGCGCCAGCGCGCCTTGCGCGGCGGATGCGGGCGCCAGGGGATGAAGATCGCCAAAGCCTGGCAGCCGGGCCATTTTCTCGTTGAGGCGCGGATTGTGTTTCATCGTGCAGGAGCCCAGCGGATAAAGCCCCGCGTCGATGGCGTAATTCTGCCGCGACAGCCGCACATAATGCCGGATCACTTCCGGCTCGCTGAGGCCCGGCAGGCCGATCGCGGCCTTGCGGCGAAGACCGTGGAGGCGGCTGTCGCCCACTTTCACGTCCGGCAGATCGACGCCGGTGACGCCGTCGCGCCCGATCTCGAAAATCAACCGCGCTTCCAGATCCAGGCCCCGGTCGCCCGAGATGGTGGGAAGGTCGTTGTCCTGAACCATGCTGGCCTGCGAGGGGCGGCCCTGATTGTTCATGCTCATGCCAGCACCTCTTTGAGCGCCTGTTCGAACGCTGCGAAATCTTCGTCGGTATTGGTCTCGGTGGCGGCCACGATCAGAAGATCGCGCGCCGCCGCCTCATGCGGCATCAACCGTGACGCGGGCACGCCACCCAGCACTTGCTTGGCCGCCAGCGCGTCCACGACCTGCGCCGCCGCCTTGGAGAGCTTCAGGGTGAATTCGTTGAAGAAGAACGGTGTCACCAGCTCCACGCCTTTGATGCACGCCAGCCTGTCCGCCAGCGCCGAGGCCTTGGCGTGGTTGATCCGCGCCAGCCGCGTCAGCCCCTCCTCGCCCAACAGCGAGAGATGAATGCTGAAGGCCAGCGCGCAAAGGCCGGAATTGGTGCAGATATTGCTGGTGGCCTTCTCGCGGCGGATATGCTGCTCGCGGGTGGAAAGGGTCAGCACATAGCCGCGCTTGCCCGCGGCATCCACGGTCTCGCCGCACAGCCGCCCCGGCATCTGGCGGAGGAATTTCTCCTTGACCGCGAACAGGCCCACATAAGGCCCGCCGAAATTAAGCCCATTGCCGATCGACTGGCCTTCGCAGACCACGATATCGGCGCCCTGCGCGCCGGGCGATTCCAGGAGACCCAGCGATACCACTTCCGCTACCACCGCGATCAGCAACGCGCCCTTGGCATGCGCCGCCTCGGCGATGGGTTTCAGATCGCGGATCAAGCCGAACACGTCAGGGCTTTGCACCACCACGCAGGCGGTATCCGTGTCGATCAGGGCGGCGATATCTTCCGCCTTGCCTGGTGTCACGGCGCTGCGGGTCATTTGGCCGAACAAACCAGCCACGGTTTCCACCGTCTCGGCATAATGGGGATGAAGCCCGCCCGACAGGATCGCCTTGCTGCGCTTGGTGACACGCTGCGCCATCAGCACGGCTTCGGCGGTTCCGGTCGAGCCGTCATAGAGCGAGGCGTTCGCCACATCCATGCCGGTCAGCAGCGCCACCTGGGTCTGGAATTCGAACAGGACCTGCAAAGTACCTTGCGAGATTTCCGGCTGATAGGGTGTGTAGGAGGTGAGAAATTCCGAACGCTGGATCAGATGATCCACGGCACTGGGCACGTGATGCTTGTAGGCGCCCGCGCCACAGAAGAACGGTCCTGCGCCCGCCGCCACATTGCGCGCCGCCAGCTTGGAGAGAATGCGGTCCACCTCCAACTCACCCTTGGTATCGGAGAGATCGAAGGATGAGAGCGGCGCAGCCGCCTGTTTCGGCACATCCCGGAACAGGGCATCGATGTTCGGCGCACCGATCCTGGCCAGCATGGTCTGGCGGTCGTTGGCGGTAAGCGGCAGATAACGCATGTCAGAGACCCTTCACGAATTCCTTGTAGGCGGCTTCATCCATCAGCTTGGCGAATTCGCTTTTGTCGCCGATCTTGAGCTTGAAGAACCAGCCCGCGCCCTCCGGATCTTCATTTACTTTTGCAGGCTCAGCTTCCACCGCGGCGTTGGCTTCGGTCACCTCGCCGCCCACGGGCGCATAGACTTCGCTGGCGGCCTTGACGCTTTCCACCACGGCGGCTTCGGCGCCCGCGCCGACCTTGCGGCCGGCCTGAGGCAATTCGACGAACACCACATCGCCCAATTGCTCGGCGGCGTGGCGGGTGATGCCGACGGTGGCCTGGTCGCCATCCAGCCGCACCCATTCATGCTGATCGGTAAAACGCGTTTCGCTCATGAACCCAACTCCCTTTATTTGCTTTTGGCCGGCCGCTTGTAGCGGTTCGGCACGAACGGCATCGTTACCACTTCGGCCGGCATCGCCTTGCCCCGCACCAGAAGATCGAGCCTGGTGCCGGGGGCGGCGAATTCGCTTTCCACGTAACCCATCGCCACGGGTGCATTCAGGCTGGGACCAAAGCCGCCGGACGTGACATGGCCCACCACCTTGCCGGACTTGTCGGCAATCTCGGCGCCTTCACGCGCGGGCGCGCGGCCTTCGGGCTTCAGCCCCACGCGTTTTTTGCCCGCGCCATTCAACAGATGCTCGGTGATGCGGGCAGAGCCGGGATAATCGCGCGCTTCCTTGCGCCGCTTGCCCATCGACCAGGTGAGATTGGCTTCCACCGGATCGATGTTCTCGTCCATGTCATGGCCATAAAGGCAAAGGCCTGCTTCCAGCCTCAGACTGTCGCGCGCGCCCAAGCCGATGGGCAGCACGCGGTCGTCGGCGAGAAGCGCGCGCGCCACGCGTTCGGCATCCTTGCCTTCCAGCGAGATCTCGAAGCCATCCTCGCCGGTATAGCCGGTGCGGCTGACGATGGCGGGCGCGCCGGCCACAGTGGCGCGCACCGCCTGCATGAAGGTGAGCGCCGAGATGCCGGGGCTGACGCGCTCCAGCACATCTGCCGCCATCGGCCCCTGCAGCGCGAGCAGCGCCCGTGACGGCTGGGGCTTCAGATCGGCGGCACCCTTGAGCTTTTCGCTCATATAGGCAAAGTCACCATCCTTGGTCGCGGCATTGACCACCAGATAGAGCGCGGGCTCGCCCGCAAGCCGCGTGGTCATGAAATCGTCCTTGATGGTGCCCTGGTCGTTGAGCAGGAGGCCGTAGCGCTGCATGCCTTCCTTGAGACCGACAAGATCGGCGGGCGTGACGCGCTCGAGCGCATGCGCTGGATCGGCGCCGTCGAGGAAGGCCTGGCCCATATGGGAGACATCGAACAGGCCCGCCTTCTCGCGGGTGTGCAGATGCTCCTTGAGCACGCCCGCCGGATATTGCACCGGCATCTCGTAGCCCGCGAAAGGCACCATCTTGGCGCCCAACTCCAGATGCAGCGCATGGAGCGGCGTCTTCAGCAATGTCGCGTCTTGGGTCATGGCGGCCCGGCGAAAGAGGTTGTTGCGGCGCGTCCGGCCTCACCGGCCGAACTCGCGCCCCTCTGTCACGGACCTGAGAGATTTCCCCCGGCTTCGCCATGCGGCTAGACGGGATTACCCCTTCGGTGGGCGGGGCTTACGCTCCGCCGCTTTCCAGAAGTTCATCCCCTTCGCGGTCCTTTTGCCTGAGAGTTTCCGGGGCGGTTGCTCCTTCGGCGCCTGTACTTACAGATCTCTCCCGCGAGGGATCGTTTGCTCGCCGCAGCCGCGCGCCTCCAGGCGGGCGGTTGCGTTAGAAAACATCTAGAAGAGGGCTTCGGGCGAGTCAATGTGAGCCGTAAAACCAGCCGATTCGCTCACATCCTTTGCGGCACTTCGATGCCGAGGATGCCGAGGACCTTGGTCAAAACCGCCAGCGTCAGCCCGCACAGCCCGAGACGCGTGCCGCGCAAG
>DATKPL010000103.1:0-5037 GCA_035524155.1 Rhizomicrobium sp. | reverse complement strand
CACGGCCAGTGCGGGTCAGACCATCAACGTGATCGCGGGGCCGACCAACGCCAATGCGCTCGGGCGGCTTGGAATCACGCCGGGCGTCATCACGGCGTCCGCGAAGAAAGGCTCGTCGTCGAGCACGTCGACCGGCACGTCCTTCGGCGTCAATCTGGCCAGTTCGTCGTCCTCGTCGGGCTCGTCGAGCATGGCCAAGCCCGTGGTCGGCCTGGGTCTCGACACGCAAATCGATCTGCTGAGCAGCGGCGATGCGAACGTGGCGAAAGTCTCGCTGCAGAACGTCATGACCGCGATCACCAACGCCTATCAGAAGATCAACACGCCCGCTTCGTCGTCGTCGACAACGCCGACAGCGCCAGCGTCGAAGCAGACGCCGGCGCCGTCCATTCTCGCCCAGCAGCAGGCAGGCTATTCGCTCGCGCTTGCGACGCTGGCATCCATGAATTCGCTGTCGACGACATCCTCGTCGACGACGAATTCGATCGGCATTTCTTCGTCGGCGCTGTTGTCGGCGTTGACGGTCTAGCCGCCCACTTCTTTATCTTGGCTGACGTGCGGAATGTCTGTGCGGCGCAGAAGTCTTTGCCGCCGAGAACTCACACCACGTTGTTATAGACGATCGCGCCGGGCGTGCGCGGTTTGGTGTTGACCGGCGGCGAATAGGGCTGCCGCGCCGCGCGCTTCTTGGCGACATCGTCGGCGATGGCGCGGATCATGCCTTCGGTACAGCTCTTCACGCGCGTCAGGACGCGGTTGTGAACAGCGAGCGTCTCGCGGAACTTGCCCGTGGCTTCACGCAGGCGTTCCTGCGCGTCCCGCGGCAGACCTTTGGCGGCTGTCAGGCTCAGGCTCTGCACCTCGCGGCCGTAGAGCGCCAGGAGCTGCTGCACTTCGGGCCTGTGCGACCGCATCTCGCGCGGCCGGCCGCGCTCCAGCGCTGCGATGTCGGCGTTCAGCGCTTCCGTCAGACGCGCCGTCAGCATCAGAAGCTTTTCGATTTTGCGCGGGTCCGTCGTCATGTGTGCTGCTCCTGCAATTTCAGCAGGTGCGCGGCCACGGGTGCGGCGAGGCCGAAGCCCCCCTGCTTTTCGATCTGCTGCCCGTACTGATCGAGCATGAGCGAGCGGAACATCTGCTCGCCGTCGCCGCCGCCGAACGGGCCGTCGGTCGGGATATCGGCGAACATCTGGCCGAGAAATTCCGTGATAAAGACGGATTCGAATTGCTGCGCGGCTTTCTTCGCCGCGGCGGCGTTCCCGGTCGCCTGTGGCGCCTGCACAGGCTGCGCCTTGGCCAGCGTCATGGCGGAGGTAATGTCGAGACCTGCGGTCATCCGATAACCTCGATGTCGGCTTGCAGCGCGCCTTCGGCCTTGATCGCCTGCAGGATCGAGATGATGTCGCGCGGACCCACGCCCAGCGCGTTCAGGCCGTCGACCAGCTTCTGCAGACTCACGCCCTCGTTCAGCACGGCCATCTTGTTGCCCTTGCCCTCATCGACCTGGATCTCCGTGCGCGGCAGGACCTGCGTCGTGCCGTTGCTGAAGGGTCCGGGCTGGCTGGCCTGCGGCGTCTCGGTGACTTTGATCGTGAGGTTGCCTTGCGCGATCGCGATGGTGGAGATGCGCACATCCGCGCCCATCACGATCACGCCCGACGTCTGGTCGATGATCACCTTGGCGGGCTGGTCGGGGTCGACTTTCACTTGCTCGATGTCGGTCAGAAGACCCATCACGCCGCCGGTATAGTTGGCGGGCACATGCAGTTCGATATTGGCGGGATCGGAGGCGCTGGCGGCGTTGTTGCCGAGATAGGAATTGATGGCGCTGGCGATCCGGGTCGCGGTGGTGAGATCGGGATTGTGCAGCGACAATTTCACCTGATCCATGCTGGCCAGGTGGAAGCCGGTCTCTTTTTCGACGATCGCGCCGTTGGAGATGCGTCCCGCGGTGGGCACGCCGCGTGTCACCGACGAAGCCTCGCCCTGGGCGGAAAAACTGCCGGTCGCGACCGGGCCCTGCGCCACCGCATAGGTCTGGCCGTCGGCGCCGAACAAGGGCGTGACAAGCAACGTGCCGCCCAGAAGATCCTTGGCGTCGCCCATCGCGCTCACATTCACGTCGATGCGGGTGCCGGTGGACGAGAAGGCGGGCAGGTTGGCCGTGACCATCACGGCGGCCACGTCCTTGGTCATCATCATGGCGCTGCCGGTGTTGACGCCCAGCCGCTCCAGCAGGGTCTGGATGCTTTCCTGGGTGAAGGGCGCGTTCTGCAGGCTGTCGCCGGTGTGGTTCAGGCCAACCACCAGGCCATAACCGACCAGCATATTGTCGCGGATGCCCTGGATATCGACCAGGTCCTTCACCCGGGAGAAGGCAAGCACGGGGAAAGGCGCGGCCATCAGGGCGGCGCCAAAAACGAATGAGATGAGGCGGACGATAAAGGATGCGCGGCGCATGAATCGGCTTCTGCCTGTTTTCCCCCAGGCCTATGCCAAATTCGTGCCGCGTGCGGTCGCAGAAAATATGTTGAGTTTCAATGGCTTGAATAACTAACCGAACGATGTTCGGGGGCAGGGGGCAGTTTTTGCCGGGCCTTAAGCGGCCATTTCCGCCATGCCGGTGCGGCCCCTGCCTACCGTTTGATAAAGTGAAATTGTGCTGCCGAACACTGTTTCAGGAACTCCAGGATCGGCAGCAGCCCGGGAATGGCTTTGATTACGCCGAACAGCGTTTGGCTGCGTGACAGGTTGCGGCCTCCTTCCTATCTTCCGGCATCTTGTTCAAGGAATCACAATGTCCGCGCCTCGTCCCGCCTTGCTTTGCATCCTCGATGGCTGGGGCTGGCGCGAAGATAAAAAAGACAACGCCATCGCCGAAGCGCGCACGCCCAACTACACGCGCATGCTTGCCGATTGCCCGCATGCGCTTCTGCATACGTCGGGCCGGGCGGTGGGGCTGCCCCAGGGCCAGATGGGCAATTCCGAAGTCGGTCACATGAATATCGGCGCCGGCCGGGTGGTGGCGCAGGATCTGCCGCGCATCGATGTGGCGATCGAGGATGGCTCGCTGGGGAACCGGCCCACGCTGCGCGACCTGATCACCAAGACACAGAACACAAGAGGCGCAGTGCATCTGATGGGCCTACTGTCGCCGGGCGGCGTGCATTCGCACCAGGATCACATGGTCGCGCTGGTGAAAATTCTGGCCGAAGCCAGATTGCCGGTCTTTGTGCATGCGTTTCTGGATGGCCGCGATACGCCGCCGAAAAGCGCCAAAGGCTTCATCGAGAAATTCCACAACGATATCGCGGGGTCGCCCGGCGTGCGGATGGCAACCGTCTCAGGGCGCTATTACGCGATGGACCGCGACAAGCGCTGGGACCGGGTGAAGAAAGCCTATGACGCACTGGTCGATGCCGACGCGCCCCGCCATTCCGACATTTTCGCCGCGCTCGATGCCTCTTATACCGCCGACGTGACCGATGAATTCGTCGTGCCGGCCGTGTTGGGCGACTATGCCGGCATGGCCGATGGCGATGCGCTTCTCTTCGCCAATTTCCGCGCCGACCGCGCGCGGGAGATTTCACTGGCGTTGCTGGACCAGGGCTTCGCCGGTTTTGTGCGCGCCCGGGTGGTGAAGTTCGCCGCCGCCGCCGGGATGACGGAATATTCCGAGGAGCTTTCCTCGATGATGACGGCGATCTTTCCGCCCGAGGATGTGCGCGAGACGTTGGGTGAAGTGATGGCCGAGCGCGGCCTGAAGCAGTTGCGCATCGCCGAGACCGAAAAATATGCCCATGTCACCTTCTTCCTGAATGGCGGGCGCGAAGACCCATTCCCCGGCGAGGACCGCATCCTGGTGCCCAGTCCCAAAGTCTCCACCTACGATCACAAGCCTGAGATGAGCGCCTACGAAGTCACCACCAGGCTGGAAGAGGCGATCGGCAGCGGCAAATACGATCTGATCGTCGCCAATTACGCCAATCCCGACATGGTGGGACATACCGGTATCATGTCCGCCGCGATCCAGGCCGTGGACACGATCGATGAATGCCTGGGCCGGCTGCGCACGGCAATCGAAAAGGCGCATGGCGTGATGCTGCTGACCGCCGATCACGGCAACATCGAAATGATGAAAGACCCCAAGACCGGCGAGCCGCACACGGCGCACACGACGTTCGAAGTGCCCATCGTGGCGGTCAACGCGCCCAAGGGCACGGTGCTGGAAGAAGGGCGTCTGGCCGATGTGGCGCCCACCATGCTGGCCTTGATGGGAATTCCGCAGCCGGCGCCGATGACCGGCCATTCTCTCCTCAGGAAAGGCTAGGATTGCGCGCAGTCCTTTTCTTCCTTTCATGCACGCTGGCATTGCCGGCGCTGGCGTCGCCCGCGTCTAAGAAAGTGCCGATCGATGTGACGCCGGCGCCCCGGCCCGCGGTCAAAAGCGATGCGCCGTCCGACATCCCGCTCGATCTTTCCAAGGCGATGCCCGGCAAGGCGATGGGCAAGCTTCCCTCCAGCGCGCAGCAGCTGAACAAGCTTCAGACCGAGATCGCGCACGACAAGCCGGCGGTCGACAACGCCAAGCAGAAAAGCGATCAGCTCGCGCAGGAAGCATCCGGCCTCAGGCAGAAGCTGATCGACACGGCCGCCAAGGTCGAAAGCCTGGAGCAGGAGACCATCACGCTCGATGGCGAGATCGCCCGGCTGGAACAGCAGAATGAAGCGCTCACCAACGGCTTCGAGCGCGACCGGATTTCCGTGACCAAGCTTTTGGCAATTTTGGAACGGTTGCAGCACGACATGCCGCCCGCGCTGGCGGTCAGGCCCGATGATGCTTTGGCGGCAGCGCGCGGCTCCATGCTGGTGGGCGCGAGCCTGCCGCCGCTTTATGCCCAGGCCGCCAAGCTTGCGGCCCGCATCGATGCCTTGCGCGCCACGCGCGTGGCGCTGGTTAAGCGCCGCGCCGATGCCGCAACGGTGGCGGCGCAGCTCACCAGCGCGCGCGGCGACCTGGAAACCCTCACCACCCAG
>DATKPL010000102.1:0-2163 GCA_035524155.1 Rhizomicrobium sp. | reverse complement strand
GGAGCTTGACAAGGAGGCGCTGAAGGAAGCGCCGCACTACGCCGCCAATGAAGACCCCATCTATACGCCGGACTATGGCTCGCGGGTCTACACCGCTTATGGACTGGAATATCCCACGGTCGATTGAGCATCAGGCGGGAGTGGCAGGTGCGCCTCTCCCGCCTCTTCATCATGGATGAATCGGGAGCCACGGCATGGGCATGAAGCCGGGCTTTGCCATCGTCGCCGCCGCGTCTGGGCAGGCCTATGGTCTGCCACCCGGTCTTTACGACCGGGCGTGATCAGCCTCTGGCGTTTTTGATCATTGTCACGGCATCGCGGAACGACATGCCGCTGGACGCGGTCGCCAGATCACCCTTGGCAAGCGCTGTGGCGGCTTCCCGAAGGCTGGCCATCGCATGGGTGTAAAGCGAGACGCCCAGGCTCACGCGTTTCACGCCCGCCTTTTGCAACTCGGCCCAAGGCAATGTTCCCGCCATCGTTCCGGTCAGAAGGTTGACCGGCCTGGGCGCCACCGCCGCCACGATCTTTTTCACCGCGTCCATGTCCGGCGGATAGGGCGCGAAGAGAACATCGGCGCCCGCTTCGGCAAAAGCCTGAAGGCGCCTGATCGTGTCGTCCAGGTCAGGACGCCCCTGGATGAAATTATCGCAGCGCCCGGTGAGCACGATGCGGCCCCTGGCTGCTTTTGCCGCCGCCTTGATGCGCGCCACCGCGTCGTCGAAATCGCGGATCGGCTTGTCGGGGTTGGCAGATGTGTCTTCGATCCCGATGCCGGCAAGGCCCGCCTTGATCGCCGCTTCCACCGTGGCTGCGACATCGTCGGGCCCGTCGCCATAGCCGTCTTCGAAATCGCCATTGACCGGCAGATCGCTCAATTCGGTGAGAAACCGGGCATGCGCCAGATGTTCGTCGCGGCTGACACTGTGGCGGCCATCCAATTGGCCCAGACTTGCCGCCAGCGCCGCCGACGACGTGCCCAGCGCCGTGAATCCCGCGTCCTTCAGGATCAGCGCGGAAAGGCCGTCCCAGGCATTGGGCATGATGAAACCGCCCGCCTGGCCATGCAGGGCCAGGAATTGCCGGTAATGCTCTTGCTGTTTCATGGGCGCCCTCCAATTCCGTTCATTTGCATCAGGCCAGTTTGACGGAAAATCTCGTGGCGCGCGCCTTTCAAGAAAGACGGTGTGCCCTGAGCAGAGCGGCCCTTGACGACCCATGAAATGGGGCTTAAAAATATCTTACTGAACAGTAAAGTGTTAGAGTATGCCCCAGGTCACCCGCACCATCGAAATCCGCGCCACGCCCAGCACGGTCTGGCGTTACCTCTCCACGGAGGAGGGGCTTCGCGGCTGGATCAGCCCTGATCTCAAAATCGATCTCACCGTGGGCGGGCAATACAGTTTTCTCGGACCCGATCAGCAGACACGGGTCAGCGGCACCGTGCTGGAAATGGTGCCAGAAGGCTGGCTGATCCTGTCATGGCTGGAAGAGGGACAGGGCTGGGCGCATCCCGCGCGCCTGGTGATCGCGCTGGAAGCGACGGCTGGGGGCACCAAAGTCACCTTGATCCATGATGGTTTTGCCGGCGTTGATCCCAAACGGTGGCCGGAAATGGTCGCGGATTACGAACGCGGCGCCGACGTGCACAAGGTTCTGGAAAAGCTTGCCGCGCTGGTGGCCGCGGATGCGAACTGATCCGCAGGCCGCGACCGACGCGCTGTTCAGGATTCTCGCCGACCCCACGCGGCGGCGCATCCTGGATCTTCTGGCCGAACGCGGCCCCTTGAATGTGAGCGATCTGGCGGCCGAATTTCCCGATCTGGTGACGTCGGGAATCTCCAAGCACCTGATGGGATTGCGCGCGGCTGGCCTGGTGCACGCCAATCGCGAAGGCCGCCAACAGATTTATGCGCTGGAAGTGGGCGCAATGCGCGACACGCTGACGCCATGGCTCAAGAAATATGACCGCTTCTGGAACCAGGCGTTGGAGCGGTTGCGCGATCTGGCGGAAAACGAGAGGAGGCAGAAATGAGAGCTGTCGGCTGCGGTTTTGTTTTGGCTCTGTCATGCTTGAGTTCGGTGAGCGGCGCTGAAACCGCGAAGCCCGCTTATCCGAGCATGGCGCCGATTGCGCAATATCTGATACCGCGCGATGCCGAG
>DATKPL010000101.1:0-6884 GCA_035524155.1 Rhizomicrobium sp. | reverse complement strand
TTCGAGACCGAGGGGATGCATGCCCATGATGTCGCCACCATATTGGATCGTGAAGGCGTGGCGGTTCGGGCAGGCCATCATTGCGCGCAGGTGCTGATGGAACGTTTCGGCGTGGCTTCAGCCAGCCGCGCCAGTTTCGCGTTGTATAACAATCGGGCCGATGTCGATGCGCTGGTCGATGCGCTGGCAAAGGCCCGCCAGATTCTGAGTTGATCATGGACCCGTCGCTGCGCGAGCTATACCAGGAAGTCATTCTCGACCATTCGCGCCATCCGCGCCATTTCGGACCGCTGGATCGTGCCACCCACAAGGCCGAGGGCTACAATCCCCTCTGCGGCGACCGGGTCACGGTGATGCTGGCGCTGGATGGGGAGGGCCGGGTCGCCGACATCAAATTCGAAGGCAAGGGCTGCGCCATTAGCCAGGCATCCGCCTCGATGATGACCGAGATGTTGGCGGGGCGCACTTTGCCGGAAGCCGAAAAACTGATGGGCGGTTTCCTGCATCTGGTGAAGGGCGAAGAGGCGGGCGATCTTTCCGCCGACGACCGCGAACAGCTGGACGTGATGGCGGGCATTTCCGAATTCCCCATGCGGGTGAAGTGCGCCACCCTGGCCTGGCATACGTTCAAGAACGCTCTGGACGAGGGGAAAATTGAAGGAGGTGCCGCGTGAGCGAAGCCCTTCAATCCGCTGCGCTTTCGCCCCAGGAACTGGACGAATTCACGTCCAAATTGGTGGTCGCGCTCAAGACTGTTTACGATCCGGAAATCCCGGTTGATATTTATGAACTCGGCCTCATCTATAAGGTGGATGTGGCCGACAACAAGGACGTCACCGTGGACATGACCTTGACCGCGCCCAATTGCCCGGTGGCGGGCGAGATGCCGGGCAATGTCAAGGCGGCTTTGGAAAAGGTCGAAGGCATCGGTGGCGTCACGGTGAACATGACGTTCGATCCGCCCTGGACGCCGGAGCGGATGAGCGAAGAAGCCAAACTCGAATTGAACATGTACTGATCAAATGGAACAGAGAGCCCGAAGAGAACGCCCCAAGCCCGTGCGCCTCACCGAGGCTGCGGCCGAGCGCTTGCGCCAGATCATGACGGATGCCGAAGGCAAATATCTGGGCGTGCGCGTGGGGGTGACCAATGGCGGCTGCGCCGGCATGAGTTACACCATGAACTATGCCGAAGCGACACACCCGCTGGACGAAGTGATCGAGGACCAGGGCGTCAAGATCTTCATCGAGCCCAAGGCGATCCTGTTTTTGATCGGCACCGAGATGGATTTCGAAACCACCAAGCTGGGCTCGCGTTTCACCTTCAAGAATCCGAACCAGACCGCCGCCTGCGGCTGCGGCGAGTCGGTTTCCATCACCCCCGCCGAAGCCCACTGATGTCCGATCCGGATCGTTTCGGCGATCTGTTCGCGCCCTTCGGCAAAGTGGCGGTGCGCCGGATGTTCGGCGGCGAAGGACTTTACCGCGACAATGTGATGTTCGGATTCGTGTTTGACGAGCGGATCTATTTCAGGACCGATGAAGAAGGTCGCCAGGCTTTCATCGCAGAAAATTGTGCTCCGTTCGTTTATCCGATGAAGAAGGGCGATATCACCTCTCATAATTATTACGCGCTGCCGGATCGGCTGTATGACGATCCGGATGAACTGGCGGAATGGGCGCGCGTCGCGCTCCGGGCGGCGGCTGCGAAAAAGAAAAGCAAAGCAGCGGTACCCGCGAAGAAAAAGCCAACGAAGAAAACAGCGAAAAAACGCCGCTGACTATTCGCCCTTGAAGCGCGGTTCGCGCTTTTCGAAGAAAGCCTGGATGCCTTCGCGGAAATCCGCCGTGGCGCCTGCCTTGGCTTGCGCGCCCTGTTCCCGTTTCAGCTGTTCTTCAAACGTCGAATTGGTGCTTTCCCAGAAAAGCTCGCGGGTGAAGCCGATCGCTTTCGGCCCATTCGCCAGGCGCGTGGCCAATGCGACGGCGGTATCCAGCACCATCTCGTCGTCCACCACTTTATGGATCAGGCCCCAGGACTCGGCTTTTTCCACCGGCAGGCGCTCACCCAGCAGCGCAAGTTCGCGCGCCCGCGCCAGGCCCACCAGGCGCGGCAGAAGCCAGGTCGCACCGCCATCCGGCACCAGGCCAAGACGTGTGAACCCCAGCGCCAGGAAGGCCGAACGTGCTCCGATCACCAGATCACCCATCAAGGCCAGGCTCATGCCCACGCCGGCCGCTGGCCCGTTCAGCGCCGTGACAATGGGCAGATGAGTGTCGCGCAGGCGGCGCAACAGCGGATGATAAGTGCGCTCCAACGTGTCACCCAGATCGGCGCCCGGTGGCGGCGGTTCGGCCAGATTGGCGCCGGAGCAGAAGCCGCGGCCTTCGCCCGTGAAAACCATGGCGCGATATTGGGAATTCGCCTCGATCAGGTCCATTGCCTTGAGGCAGCCCTGCATCATCGTATAGGAGGCGGCGTTGACGGTTTCAGGATGATTGAGAGTGAGCACGGCCACGCCGTCCCGCGCGGTCACATAGCAGCGCTCAAAGTCCGTCCGCATCATTGCCCTCAACAAGCTCGATGCTGCAGGTTATCCGCTACTGTGCTCTCCGCAAGCACGGACTTTCTTCCCCCGCGCGCGAAGCGCTGGCGGGGGAAGATGTCCGCCTGCGGGCTTGCCCGCGTTGGCGGACAGATGGGGGTAATAAAAGGCTTAGGCCGCGTTTACGGCGACCTGACTCATCCTGGGATCGTTTTCCGCGATCACCAGGTTGCGGCCGTTGCGCTTGGCGCCATAGAGGCAGGAATCGGCCCGGCGCACCACGGCTTCGGCTTTCTCATGCGGCCCGAACTGGGCGACGCCGATCGAGATCGTCATGGTGCCCAGGACCTCGCCGGTGGATTTTTTCACCAGGCGATGGCCTTCGACCGAGGAGCGGATCTGTTCGGCCACCAGGACCGCGCCTTCCAAAGTCGCGCCGCGCAGCACCAGGCCGAATTCCTCGCCGCCATAGCGGGCGGCCATGTCGCGTCCCTTGATATTCTCCGACAGGCAGCTGGCCACGACCTTCAGCACCTGGTCGCCGGTCTGGTGCCCCCAGGTGTCGTTGAATTTCTTGAAATGATCGATATCGCAGATCAGAAGCGAGATCGGCTCGCCCCCTTCGGCCTGCTTCTCCGCCGAGGCGATCGCGCCGTCAAAGGCCTTGCGGTTGCCGATGCGGGTCAGGGGATCGATCAGGGTTTCCTTGCGCACATTGTCGAGCGTGCTGCGCAATTCATGCACCTGGGTGGAGGATTTGTGCAGCTCCTGCTCCAGGCTCTTGGTGCGTTTTTCCATCTGGCGCGTCGCCGCCACCAGCGTGTTCATCAATTTGCGCATGTCCGCGGGTGAATGGTCGCTGCCCAAGGCGCCGGTGGCGGCCGACAGCGCGCTTGAATATTCGCCGGCATCGCGGCCCGCGTCGCTCAGGCGGCTGAGCACGCCGGCCAGCACGGAATTCATGCTGTCGCCGACATGCTCCATCGCGGGCACATCGGCGTGGACGCGCAGCTTGAGTTCCTGGAGCAATTGCGGCGGGAAGGGTTTCTTCTCGGCAATATGCTTGGCGATCACCTGGCTGACGGAAGGATTTTCGCCCGAAGCATGCAGATAGAACAGCTCGAAATTGTCCGGCGTGGGCGTGACGCCGCATTCGCTCATTTGATCGAGCGCAGCTTTGGCAAGCGCCTGCTCACGGTCAAGTTTCTGCACGTCAGCCCCCAGCTTCCCATGGTGGGAAGCGCACCTTACCAGCTTAGGTCGCGAGCCGGTAAGAAAGCGTTAAATGGCCGTGTTTGTTTCGGCCATTTTTCCGCGCTTACCCGGGCTTAAAAGTTAATCCTGCGGTAGCTTTACCTTCCGGAACAGGAAGGCCGGAAGCTGACTCTTGTCCACCGGTTCCTTTTCCGGCGCGGCCTGGCGGTGCGGCTTGCCGTGGGGCTTCTTCTCGTGGTGATGCCTGTTCTCGCGGTGCGGCTTATTTTCCTGGTGCGGCTTCTGGCGCTCAGGCCGGTGATCGGGCCGATGGTCAGGCAAGGGCGCATCCAGGATCGCGGGATTGGGCGCGCTGGCTGCAACTTTTGCTTCGCGGGGCGCTTCGCGAACCGGCTCGGTCCCTGCGACCTGATCGTGGAATTTCCCGTCCGGCGGACGGCGGTCGTGACGCTTGCCGCGCCGGTCGCGGTCGCGCCCCTTGTGCGGGTGATCGCGGCGCGGACGGTCTTCACGCACCTCGATGTCGGTCATCTGGCGGCGGTTGAGCTTGGTGCCGATCAGCTTCTCGATGAACTCCACATATTTGGCGTCGCGGGGTGTCGCCAGCATGAAGGCCTGGCCGCTGCGGCCGGCACGGCCGGTGCGGCCGATGCGGTGGACATAGTCGTCGGCGTGGATCGGCACGTCGAAATTGAACACATGGCTGACGCTGGGCACGTCCAGTCCGCGCGCCGCCACGTCGCTCGCCACCAGGATCTTCAATTCGCCCGAGCGGAACCTCTCCAAGGTCTTCATCCGCACCGACTGGTCCAGATCGCCATGGATGGGCGCGGCATCGAAGCCGTGCTTGACCAGCGACTTGGCCACCACATCGACGTCGCGCTTCCTGTTGCAGAAGACGATGGCGTTGGTGAGGGTGGCTTCATTCTCGCGGATCAGGCGGCGCAACGCCTCGCGCTTGGCCCAGTCATTGGCGGGAATTTCCACCAGCTCCTGGGTGATGTTGGTGGCCGTTGTGGCGGGACGCGAGACTTCGACCCTGGCGGGATTGTGCAGGAACTGGTCGGTCAACCGCCTGATTTCGGGCGGCATGGTGGCGGAATAGAACAGGGTCTGGCGGGTGAAGGGCAGAAGCTTGCAGATCTTCTCCACGTCCGGAATGAAGCCCATGTCCAGCATGCGGTCGGCTTCGTCGATCACCAGGATATTGACCTGGGACAGCATCAGGCGTCCGCGCTCGAAATGATCCAGCAACCGGCCGGGCGTGGCGATCAAGACGTCCACGCCGCGATCGAGCTTTTTGGTCTGGTCGTCCATCGAGACGCCGCCGATCAAAAGCGCATGGCTGAGCTTGGAATATTTGCTGTAACGGTTGAAGCTTTCCGACACCTGGTCGGCCAACTCGCGGGTGGGTTCCAGCACCAGCGCGCGCGGCATGCGTGCCTTGGAGCGGCCGCGGCTGAGCATCTCGATCATGGGAAGGGTGAAGCTGGCGGTCTTGCCGGTGCCCGTCTGGGCGATGCCGATCAAGTCGCGCCGTTCCAGCACGATGGGAATGCCCTGCGCCTGGATGGGTGTGGGTTGGCTGTAGCCGGTATCGGCGACAGCCCTGAGGATTTCGGGAGAAAGGCCCAGGCCGTCAAAGCCGCCGGAGCCAGAAGGGGACGAAGAGTTGGTTGCAGCTTCGCTGGTTCCGGCTTCCGCGCCGGAGATCGTTACTTGGGTCGTAGCACGCTCCTGATAAGGGGCGCGATTCCTGCGCCCAAGCCTGGCAACCCGGATTGGCCACCTGCTCTGATGACCTGGAAAATAGGAAGAAACTCCGAAAAGTCAATAAAGCTCGCGGGGTTATTCCAAAAGCAAACGCCCGGTGGAGGGGCACCGGGCGCCGCCGAAGGCGAGAAACATGATCCGGCCCGTTGTTTAGGCCTCACCTTCCCAATGGCCGCGAAAATAACGCCAGCCCGGCCCAAGTGTTCCAGTTGCACCCGCCGGTCCTTCGCGCCAGCTTAGGCGCGGGGTAGGGCGGTCATTCATGCGCAATTGGTGGATAGGGTTCCTCGCCGTCGCGATCTGGCTTTTGTGTTTTTACGGCCAGTACCGGCCGGCAGCCTTGGGCGTGGACGCGCCGGCGACTCAATTTTCCGCAGGTCGGGCCGATCAGGTGCTGGCACGAATTCTGGGCCCGGAGCGTCCCCATCCCGCGGGTTCCTCGGAAGACACGGCTGTACACGACCGCGTCCAGGCCGAATTCGCGAAGCTAGGCGTCAAGACCGACACGCTTTCGACCATGAGCTGCTATGGCGAAGCGCGCTGGAGCGCCGTCACCTGCGCGCATGTCACCGACATCATCGGCGAGGTTGCGCCGGGTTCCGGTCCCGCCATCGTGCTGATGGCACATATGGATTCGGTGGCGGCGGGCCCGGGCGCGGGCGATGACGAATCGAGCGTCGCCATCATCATGGAAACGATCCGCGCCTGGAAAGCCCGGGGCCTGGCCACGGATCATCCCATCCTGGCCCTGATCACCGACGGCGAAGAGAATGCCATGCTGGGCGCCAATGCCTTTCTCCGCGATCCGGCCTGGCGTTCGCGCATCGGCGTGGTGGTCAATCTGGAATCCCGCGGCAATCAGGGCCGCAGCTTCCTGTTCCAGACCAGCCCGGGTGATGGCGCACTGATCGATCTTTATGCGCACTCGGTGCGCCATCTGGCGACCAGTTCGCTCTATGCCGAGATCTACAAGCGGCTGCCCAACGACACCGACCTTACGCCGTTCCTGCAGGCGGGCTACACCGGCTATAATTTCTCGTTCATCGGCAATGTCGCGCATTATCATACCCCGCGCGACCGGCGCGAGAATCTCGATCCGCAGGCGTTGCAGCAGCAGGGCGAGTCCGCGCTGGGACTGGTGGGTTCGCTGGCGCATACGGATTTCGCCGCGCTGAAAAGCGGCGACGGCATCTATTTCGATGTGCTGGGTTTCTGGCTGCCGCGCCTGCCGGCAAGCTGGGCGATGCCGCTTTCAATTCTCGTGTTTCTGGGTATGGCGCTGGCGGGTCTGCGCCGGCGCGGACCCTGGCGGCCTTTTGTCAAACGGATGGGCGCGCTGATGATGGCGCCT
>DATKPL010000100.1:0-5179 GCA_035524155.1 Rhizomicrobium sp. | reverse complement strand
CTCGAACTGGGCCTGGGCGAAAGCACGCGCACGCGCCTTTCCATCTTCATGAATGTCTTCAATGTCCATGTGAACCGCAATCCGGTGTCGGGAACCGTGATCGCCAAATCCTACCGTCCGGGCAAATTCTTCAACGCCTCGTTCGACAAGGCCAGCATCCATAACGAGCGGATGTCGCTCAGGGTGCGGCCCGAACGCGACGACGGAACCCACGATCTGGCGGTGGTGCAGATCGCGGGCCTGGTGGCCAGGCGCATTGTCTGCGACCTGGCCCAGGGCCAGGGGGTGCAGCGGGGCGCGCGATTTGGCATTATACGCTTCGGTAGCCGGGTGGATGTTTATTTGCCTCCCGATACCACAGTGCTGGTTAGGGAAGGCCAATTCGTGCGAGCGGGCGAAACCATATTGGCGAGGTTCGAGGCGTGAGCGAGAACGAACAGCAGAATGCGGCGCCGGTGAAGCGCGAGCGCGGCGCGCGCCGGGCGCGGGCGCGCCAGATCGTGGCGGCGAGGCTCGAGAAGCTGGAAGATCTTTCCATCGGCAAGCTGGTGCCATCAACCCTCACCTTGCTGGGCCTGTGCAGCGGCGCCACCGCGATCCGCTTCGCCTTTTCCTCCGATTGGCATACTGCCGTCGCGTGCGTGGTGCTGGCGATGATCTTCGACATGCTGGATGGCCGCGCGGCCCGCATGCTGGGCGCCGATACGCGCTTTGGCGCGCAGCTCGATTCGCTGGCCGACCTGGTGAGTTTCGGCGTGGCACCCGGCGTGATCATGTATCTCTGGAGCCTGTCGCGCATGGGTGCTGGCGGCTGGATCGCCGCCTTGATCTTCTGCGCCTGCAGTGCCATCCGTCTGGCCCGCTTCAATGTCCAAAGCGTGCGCGACGAAGGCGCCACCAAGGCCAATCCCTATTTCACGGGCCTGCCCACGCCGGCGGCCGCCTGCATGATGCTTCTGCCCATGCTGGTCAGCTTCCAATGGAATGGCGAGATCGTGCGCGAGCCCTGGGTGGTCGGCACCATGATCGCCATCACCTCGGCCTTGATGGTGAGCCGGCTGCCCACGCCGTCCATCAAATATATGCGGCTTCAGCGCGAACATCGTTTCATGGCGGGCGTCTGCGGCGGCATCCTGGCCATGCTTCTGATCATCTGGCCATGGGCCACGCTGACCGGCGCGCTTCTGATCTATGTCGCGACTATTCCGGTGGCGATGGTGGTGCATCATCCGGCGGCGCGCCAGCAGCGCGCAGCCATGCATCATTGATTCGGAAGAGTTCTACGAATTCTTTCAGGCGTGAAAAATTCCGTGATACGCGGCCAGCCACGCGCCTGTAAAAAAGTTTAATCCGGTTTTCGGGTTCACGCGGGCGTGGCGATATGCCAGTTTCGCAAACGGTAGGGGAGAAAGGGCCATCGAGAATGCCGCCTCATCCGCGGGTTGGATTGTTGTTGGTTGTTGCCGCGAGCCTGGGGCTTGCCGCTTGCACCACCGAACGCGCCAGCGTTCCCTTGCGCACCGCCACCGAACAGCTTCTGATCTCGACGGCGGCGGACCGCGCCGCCAGTGAGATGTCGCTGTCGATCCCCAGAAACACCAAGGTCTTCATCGACCGCCAATATTTCCAGGGCTATGACGATGGCTATGCGCTGAACGCGATCCGTACCCAATTCCTGCGCCAGGGTTTGGCGGTGGTGGATGATCGCAAGAATGCCGAAGCGATCGTTACCGTGGCGTCGGGCGCGCTTTCCACCGATGAAAAGGCGCTGCTGATCGGCATTCCCGCGCTGCAGGTGCCATTCTTTCCCATCGGCACATCGGTCTCGGTGCCCGAGATCGCGTTGTTCAAGACCGCGCAGGACAAGGGCGTGGCGAAATTCGTGGCCACCGGTTACGACGCCCATACCGGCAAATTGATCGCGACATCCGATCCGCAATACGGCATTTCGCACCAGACCAATCACACGATTCTGCTGTTCTTCTCCTGGCAGACAGGCGATCTGGTGCCCGCCAGCGTGGACAAGAATTCGCTGTCGGTCGCCAATATCGCCGACAGCATCCCCAATGCGCTTGGCATCAAGGGAAATACTGGTAAATCCACGTTTCCGTGAGCGTCTTGTCGCCCAGCTTGAGATAGCAACGCAGATCGATGGGCGACTTGCCATCGGTGGTGATATCGAACAGCGAGCGCCAGCGATTGGTGCCCACCACCTTGATCACATAGGCGCCGTCGGCCTTGCCGTTTGAGACATTGATCACCGGCGTGATGTCATAACGCTGCTGCAGCTGGTCGAGCGGGCCGCCCTGCCAGTCGATGGCGAATTTGCGCTTGTTGGGCGGCGGTGCCTGACCGGGAATGCCGCCACGGCCGATACGGGTTGCCACCACCTTGGCCAAGGTCTTGGGATAATTGGGTTCGGCGTCCACCCAATAAAGCCGATAATCGAAGCTCAGCGTATCGCCGCCTTTGACTTCCTTGTCGGGGCGCCAATAGGCCACGATATTGTCGTGCGTCTCGTCATCGGTGGGAATTTCCACCAGCTGCACGGCACCCGCGCCCCAGTTGCCCTTGGGCTCGACCCAGATTCCCGGGCGCTTGTTATAGAACGCGCCGTCATCCTGATAATTCTCGAAATCGCGGTCGCGCTGCATCAGGCCGAACCCTTTGGGGTTGGTGTCGACGAAGGAATTGGTTTGCAGGCTGGGCGGATCGATCAAGGGCCGCCAGATGCGCTCGCCCTTGCCGTTCCACAGCGCCAGGCCGTCGCTATCGTGAATTTCCGGGCGCCAATCGGCCGCCTTGCCGCGTTCATTCTCGCCATACCAATACATGCTGGTGAGAGGCGCGATCCCCAGCCGGGTGATGTCGGCGCGGAAGAACAGGTCGCAATGGGCGTTCATCACCACCGCGCCGCCCTGTTTCATGTCTTTGACGCATTCGAACCTGTAGGCGCCCGTGACGCTGGGCCCTTCCAGCAGGGCATAGACGATCACCGTCTGCCCGTTTTCCTGCAGCCAGAATTGGGAGAAGCGGGGGAACTCTTCCGCGGTCTGGAGCGCCGTGTTGATGGCGATGCCCCGGGCGGAGGCGCCATATTGTCCGTCCTGTCCCGACGAACGGAAATAGCTGGCGCCCTGGAAAGCCAGCCAGTCGATGGGCGAAGTCTGGCTTTCCATCACCCGGAAGCCGGCGAAGCCCAGCTTGGCCAGCGGCTTCGGGTCGAGCCCGGAATTGGTGTAATCGAAATAATCCGGCGAGTAGATGATTTGGCGGGCCACCTCCTTGCCGTCGGACTGGGCCCCAAGAGCGAAGATGTCGACGGGATCGCCGGAATATTTGTTGAGATGGAAAAATGCGATCGGATCGGACCCCGCCACGCCCCGCCATAGCGCGTCCTCGGGGCGGAACTTGATCTTCTGCACCTTGTCGAAATCTACACCTTGAATGATGGCCTTTGCGGGCGGCTCGACCGCCGCATAGGCCTTGTCCGCCAGCTTTTTTGCCCGGTCCCGAAGCATTTCGAAGGTAAAGGGCCGGGCCGGACCCAGTTTGAGCCCGGCGGGTGGGGGATTGGGCTTGGCATTGGCCTGGGCCAACCCTTGCCTTGCGGGGAACACCCCCATAGCAGCCAGGGCGGCGATAAGCTCACGTCGGGTAAGAAAAGACATGCATCAGGCTCCGGGGCGGGACCGCCATAGGGGGCAAAGGTGGAAAAGTTGGGGCAAGAACCCTCCCCGTTAAGGACCGCGAATTCTTCCCACCCGATCCATGATTTCGCCGTAATGTTCGCCCATCTTCAAGCCCTCCGGAATTTGAAGGGCTCAGCGTTCACATGGATCGCGACGTTTTTCTTTTGCAAGGCGAGTTGATCCCCGCCAATCTGCCGCCGCGTAGTTTCACAGCCATGCCGGTGCAGCCTTTGACCCCCTGGACATTGCCGCGCCTTGCCACTGCCGGGTTCGCCTGGCTGATGGCAGAAACCCTGCCGGCGCTGCCCGAGCCTGTGACCGCCAACAAGCGCCGTGTCTGACATCGCTGTCCGGCGGTGGCTATTTCTATTTCTGGTTGTCTCTTCAACCGCCGGCGCGGTCTTCAAGCTTTACCAGGTCCTGCGCGTCGACGGCATTGACGTCCTGGAAGCGCTTTTCCTGGTCCTGTTCGCGATCCTGTTCGGCTGGGTGACCATCTCTTTCTGGCTGGCGGTGTTCGGCGCTTTCGCGCGGCTGATCGGCGCGCGCCTGATGCCGCTTCCGGAAAGCACCGAGCCGTCATCGTCGCGCACCGCCATCCTGATGCCGGTTTATAATGAAGAGGTAGGCCGGATTTTTTCCGGCGTGCAGGCGATCTACGACTCCCTGGCCGGCTCACCGGGCTTCGATTTCTTCATCCTCAGCGATTCCACCGATCCGGCCAATTGGGTGGCCGAAGAAGTGGCCTGGCAGCGGCTGCGCCAGAGCCTGGAGCCGGCCGCGCGCATCTATTATCGCCACCGCCATCGCAATGTGGGGCGCAAGAGCGGCAACATCCAGGATTTTTGCGAGAATTGGGGCGCAGCCTACGACTATATGGTGGTGCTGGACGCCGACAGCGTGATGAGCGGAGAGACGCTCCATGCGCTGGTCCGGCTGATGGACGCCAATCCCAAAACCGCGCTGATCCAGGCGCCGGCGACATTGGTGGGGCGCAGCACCTGTTTCGCCCGCATGCAGCAATTCGCCTCCAGCGCCTATGGTCCCACCTACAATGCCGGCCTGTCATGGCTGCAGGGCGCGCAAGGCAATTACTGGGGTCATAACGCCATCATCCGCGTGCGCGCATTCCAGTTGAGCGGCGGCCTGCCGACTTTGCCGGGCCGCGCGCCATTCGGCGGCGAGATCATGAGTCATGATTTCGTCGAAGCCGCGCTTCTCATTCGCGCGGGTTGGCAGGTCTGGATGGCGCCCGATCTGGGCGGCAGCTACGAAGAGCCGCCGCCGACCATCTTCGACCATCTGAAACGCGACCGCCGCTGGATGCAGGGTAATCTGCAGCACGCGCGCGTGCTCCTGGCGCAAGGCTTGAAGATGCCGTCACGGCTGCACATGGCGATGGGCGTCATGTCGTATCTGGCATCGCCGCTTTGGCTATTGCTTTTGGTCGTGTCGGGACTGGAGATGTTCCTGCCGTCCGGCGTCGC
>DATKPL010000099.1:0-2426 GCA_035524155.1 Rhizomicrobium sp. | reverse complement strand
GCCTTTTCGACCTCGTCGAACAGGATCACCTGATAGGGCCGGCGGCGCACCGCTTCGGTGAGCACGCCACCCTCTTCATAGCCGACATAGCCGGGCGGCGCGCCGATCAGCCGCGCCACCGCATGTTTTTCCATGAACTCGCTCATGTCGATGCGCACCATGGCGGTGTCGTAGTCGAACAGGAACGCGGCCAAAGCCTTGGTGAGTTCGGTCTTGCCCACGCCGGTCGGACCCAGGAACAGGAACGAACCGATGGGGCGGTTGGGATCCTGAAGCCCCGCGCGGGCGCGGCGCACCGCATTGGCGATGGCGCGCACGGCTTCGTTCTGGCCCACAACGCGGTTTTCCAGCGAGGTTTCCATGTGGAGCAGCTTTTCCCGCTCGCCTTCCAGCATCTTGTCCACGGGAATGCCGGTCCAGCGTGATACGACCTGGGCGATGTTTTCCGGCGTCACCGCTTCGTTGACCAGAGCGGCGCTGTTCTTCTCGTCAATCGCGCGGATTTTCTTTTCCAGATCGGGAATGACGCCATAGGTCAGCTCGCCCGCCTTCGCGAAGTCACCCTTGCGCTGCGCGATTTCAACATCGGCGCGGGCGCGTTCGAGTTGTTCCTTCAGGCTCTGGACGTCGGAGACGGACTTCTTCTCCTCCAGCCATTTGGCCGTGAGCGTTGCCGATTTTTCTTCCAGATCGCCCAGCTCATGCTCTAGCACCGACAGTCGGTCCTTGGAGGCGGAATCGCTTTCCTTCTTGAGCGCCTCGCGTTCGATCTTCATCTGCACGATGCGGCGGTCGAGTTCGTCCAGCGCTTCCGGCTTGGAATCCACCTGCATGCGCAGGCGCGATCCCGCTTCGTCCATCAGGTCGATGGCTTTGTCCGGCAGGAAGCGGTCGGTGATGTAGCGATTGGAGAGCGTCGCCGCCGCCACGATGGCCGCATCGGTGATGCGCACGCCGTGATGGACTTCGTATTTCTCCTTCAGGCCGCGCAGGATGGAAATGGTGTCTTCGACCGTGGGCTCGTTGACGAAGACCGGCTGGAAGCGCCGCGCCAGGGCTGCGTCCTTCTCGATATATTTGCGGTATTCGTCGAGCGTCGTGGCGCCGACACAATGAAGTTCGCCCCGCGCCAAGGCAGGCTTCAGCAGATTGGAGGCGTCCATTGCGCCTTCCGCCTTGCCCGCGCCCACCAGCGTGTGGAGTTCGTCGATGAAAAGGATGATCTTGCCGGCGGCGGACGTGACTTCCGTGAGGACGGCTTTCAGCCTCTCCTCGAACTCGCCGCGGAATTTTGCGCCCGCGATCAAGGCCCCCATGTCCAGCGCCATCAGCTTCTGGTCGCGCAGGGATTCCGGCACGTCGCCATTGACGATGCGCAGCGCCAAGCCTTCGGCGATTGCCGTTTTGCCCACCCCCGGCTCGCCGATCAGCACGGGATTGTTCTTGGTGCGGCGGGAGAGAACCTGGATGGTGCGGCGAATTTCCTCGTCGCGGCCGATCACGGGATCGAGCTTGCCGGTACGCGCCGCCTCGGTCAGGTCGCGGGCATATTTCTTGAGCGCATCATAGGAATTCTCGGCCGTGGCGCTGTCGGCGGTGCGACCCTGGCGGAGGTCGGCGATTGCCTTGTTCAAGCCTTGCGGCGTGACGCCGGCATTCTTGAGAATGCGGCCGGTTTCGCCCGCCATCGCGAGCGCGAGAAGCAGGTATTCGGCGGTGACGAAGGAATCGCCCGCCTTCTTGGCCGCCTGTTCGGCGGAGTCCAGAATGCGTGCCAGCTCGCCCGAAAGATAAACCTGGCCGGAGCCGCCTTCGACCTTGGGGAGCTTCGCCAAAGCCTGGTCATTGGCCTGGCGCACGGGCGCGTCATTGCCGCCGGCGGCCCGGATCAGGCGCGCGGCCAAACCTTCCTCATCGTCCAGAAGAACCTTCAGAAGATGTTCGGGAGTGAATTGCTGGTTGCCGGAGCGAAGGGCCAGCCCTTGCGCGGATTGAATAAAACCGCGCGACCGCTCGGTGAATTTTTCGATGTCCATACTGCCTCCGGCCTGCCCCGTTTGGGCGCAGGCAATTCAGGATACGGCCTCTCGCGAGCACCGTCCTAGGCAGATATTGGTATCGGGAACCAGTCTCTCAAGGGGAGAATGCCCAGGAAAGCGCACCTTGGTCCGGGCTGTGCCCGCTCAGATTAAGCTCTTTTGAAGCTTGGCCGGGACCCGCCTCCCCCGCGCATGCGAAGCATGCTGGTGGGAGAGGTGCCCGTAGCACGTTCTCGAGCGTGCGCAGGGCGGAGGGGGCAGAAATCAAGCTTCCGCGTCTTCGCCTTCTTCCTCGTCGCTGCCGCCTTCGGCCAGCGAGAAGGAGGGCGCGCTGCCGGCTTGAGGCTGCGGCTGCATCTGAGGCTGCGGCTGGCCTTCCTGGCCGGG
>DATKPL010000098.1:0-3176 GCA_035524155.1 Rhizomicrobium sp. | reverse complement strand
CTGGCCTTTGCTCGCGAACTGACCCGGGCCCGCGACGGGCTGGCGCCGCTCTTGCTGCTGGACGAAGTCGCCGCCCATCTGGACGCGGTGCGCCGCGCCGCTTTGTTCGAGGAGATCGCCGATCTCAAGGCCCAGGCCTGGATGACCGGCACCGATCTTTCCCTGTTTGAAAGCGCACGCGCCCAGATATTCGAAGTGCGCGACGGTCTCTTCCGCGAGGTGGGTGCATGATCCCGCTGCACAATTTCCTGTTCTATTGCCTGATCTATGCGATCGCCATCGCCACGCCGGGGCCCGGCATCTTCTCCATCATCGCCCGTGCGCTGAGCCAGGGCTTCAAAAAGACGGTTCCCGCCTGCCTGGGCATCATGGTGGGCGACCTGATCCTGATGACGCTCTCTGCATTCGGCCTCGCGCTGGTTGCCAAGGCGATGGGCACCCTGTTCGAGATCGTCAAGGTCGCAGGGGGCTTGTATCTCATCTTCCTCGGCTACAAATACTGGACGGCGAAAGTCTCCGAGGTCGAGACGGTCATCCCGGAAAGCGCCAGCCGCGGGTTCCTCACCCAGATGGGGATCACGCTTTCCAATCCCAAGGCGATTGCTTTCTTCGTGGCGCTGCAGCCCACCGCCATCGATCTGAAGACCCTCAACTATGTGGGCTATCTGGAACTGGTGGCGGCGACCTTGGTGCTGATCCCGGCGGTGACGATGGGATACGCGGCGTTGGCGGCCAGGCTCAAAAACTTTGTGGCGAGCGTGAAGGCGCGCAGCCGCATGAACAAAGGCGCAGGCCTGGTGATGGCCGGCGCCGGCATAGCGATCATGGTGAAGTAGATGTCTGAACACACAAATCCCGTTGGTGGAGAATATGGCGCCAGCGCCATCAAGGTGCTGAAGGGCCTGGATGCCGTGCGCAAGCGCCCCGGCATGTATATCGGCGACACCGATGACGGCTCGGGCCTGCACCACATGGTTTACGAAGTGGTGGACAACGCGGTTGATGAGGCCCTGGCCGGGCACGCCAATCGCATCGATGTCGAGCTCAATCCCGACGGCTCCTGCACCGTGCGCGACAATGGCCGCGGCATTCCCACCGACATCCACAAGGAAGAAGGTGTTTCCGCCGCCGAAGTGATCATGACCCAGCTCCATGCGGGCGGTAAGTTCGAGCAGAACGCCTACAAGGTCTCGGGCGGCCTGCATGGCGTGGGCGTGTCGGTGGTGAACGCCTTGTCGGAATTCCTGGACCTGCGCATCTGGCGCGAGGGCAAGGAACACTACATGCAGTTCCGCAACGGCGACGCGGTGGCACCGCTGGCCGTCGTGGGCGATGCGCCCATGGACAACGGCAAGCCCCGGCGCGGCACCGAAGTCACCTTCCTGCCCTCGCCCGTCACTTTCACCAAGACGGAATTCGATTACGCCACCTTGGAGCATCGCCTGCGCGAGCTGGCCTTCCTCAATTCCGGCGTCACCATCGCGCTCACCGACAAGCGCGGCGTCGAGGTCAAGGAAGCGCTGCTGCATTACGAAGGCGGGCTGAAGGCGTTCGTGCAGTATCTGGACCGCGCCAAGAATGCGCTGATCCCCGCGCCGGTGATGATCATGTCCGAGCGCGACGGCATGACGGTGGAAATCGCCATGACCTGGAATGACAGTTATCATGAGAGCACGCTGGCCTTCACCAACAACATCCCCCAGCGCGACGGCGGCACCCATCTGGCGGGCTTCCGCGCGGGCCTGACGCGCGTGGTGACCAAGTATGCCGAAGACATGCCCAGCGCCAAGAAGGACAAGGTGGCGCTGACCGGCGACGATTGCCGGGAGGGCCTCACTTGCGTCCTATCGGTAAAGGTGCCAGATCCCAAATTCTCGTCCCAGACGAAAGACAAGCTGGTTTCGTCGGAAGTGCGCCCGGTGGTGGAGGGCGCGCTGATCGACCAGCTGGGCGCCTGGTTCGAACAGCATCCCGCCGAGGCCAAATCCATTGTCGGCAAGGTGGTGGAAGCCGCCGCCGCCCGCGAGGCCGCCCGCAAGGCCCGCGAGTTGACCCGCCGCAAGGGCGTGCTGGATGGCGCGTCGCTGCCCGGCAAGTTGGCCGATTGCCAGGAACGCGATCCGTCCAAATGCGAAATCTTCATCGTCGAGGGCGACTCGGCCGGCGGCAGCGCCAAGCAGGCGCGCAACCGCGCCAACCAGGCCGTGCTGCCCTTGCGTGGCAAGATCCTGAACATCGAGCGCGCCCGCTTCGACAAGATGCTCTCATCCGACAGCATCGTGTCGTTGATCACGGCGCTCGGCACCGGCATCGGGCCGGAAGAGTTCAATGCCGACAAGCTGCGCTATCACAAGATCATCATCATGACCGACGCCGATGTCGACGGCGCGCATATCCGCACGCTTTTGCTGACGTTTTTTTATCGCCAGATGCCGGAGCTGATCGACCGTGGCCATGTCTTCATCGCCCAGCCGCCGCTCTACAAGGCCAGCCGCGCCAAATCCGAGCGTTACCTGAAGGATGAATCCGAACTGCAGAATTACCTGATCGACGAAGGCGCGGCCGGCGCGGCCTTCACCTTGCACACTGGCGAGACGGTAACCGGCGCGGATTTCGCCATGCTGGTGAACAGCGCGCGCGGCGCCGTGGCGGCGTTGGACGGCTTTCCCCGCCACTATCCCCGTTTCGTGCTGGAACAGGCGGCAATCGCCGGCGCGCTCAATCCCGACATCCTGTCCGATGCGGCGCGCGCTACGGAAGCGGCGCGCTATATCGCCCAGCGCCTGGACAGCCTGTCCGAGGAGTTCGAGCGCGGCTGGCATGGCGAGCCCACATCCGATGGCGGCCTTAAATTCTGGCGCGATGTGCGCGGCGTGCGCGAGGCGGTGGCGATCGATGGCGCACTGATCTCGTCGGCCGATGCGCGCAAGCTGGACAAGATGGCGGGCGAGCTGCAGCAGACCTATCTCAAGTCCGGAAGCCTGCGCCGCAAGGACGAGACGCGCGAGATTCGCTCGCCGTCGGAACTGTTGGGCGCGGTGTTCGAATGGGGCCGCAAGGGCCTTGGCCTGCAGCGCTACAAGGGCCTGGGTGAGATGAACCCCGAGCAATTGTGGGAAACCACATTGGACGAAAATGCGCGGTCATTGCTGCTGGTGAAAGTCCAGCATGCCGAC
>DATKPL010000097.1:0-4112 GCA_035524155.1 Rhizomicrobium sp. | reverse complement strand
TCTTTGGTGAGAAAACTCGCCAAGCCAACCGCGCCACCCGTCGAGCCGGCAGCCTCGGCGATGTGCTGGACGACGCCAAGGCGCGCCAAAAGAGCGAGCAAAACTGACGCAAGTCCGCTGTCCGGCGCAATATTCCGCCTTTTCAGGGACTTGCTGGTAAAGCCCCGGCCAATCCCCTATATCCCGGGACAATCATGAGGGAGACACGCGTGGCCCAGAGCTGGTCCCCGCAAAGCTGGCAGGATAAGCCCATCCGTCAGGTGCCGGACTATCCGGACCGCGCGGCGCTGGATCGCGCGCTGGCGCAACTCAAGACCCATCCGCCTTTGGTATTCGCGGGCGAGGCGCGCAATCTTATGGCCAGCCTGGCGCAGGCCAGCGAAGGCAAGGCGTTCCTGCTTCAGGGCGGGGATTGCGCCGAAAGCTTCGCCGAATTCCATCCCGACAATATCCGCGACACCTTCCGCGTGCTGCTGCAGATGGCGGTGGTCCTGACCTATGCCGCGGGCGTGCCGGTGGTGAAGGTGGGCCGCATCGCCGGACAATATGCCAAGCCGCGTTCCGACGATTTCGAGACCCAGAACGGCGTGACCTTGCCGTCCTATCGCGGCGACAATATCAACGGCCAGGACTTCACGCCGGAAGCGCGCGTGCCCGATCCGCAGCGCCTGATCCAGGCCAACGCCCATTCGGCGGCGACCCTGAATCTGTTGCGCGCTTTCGCCTCGGGCGGTTATGCCGATCTGCACAATGTCCATCGCTGGATGCTGGGCTTCATTTCCGACAGCCCGGCCAGCGAGCAATATCGCGGCCTCGCCCAGCGCATCAGCGAAACGCTGGATTTCATGGCCGCGTGCGGCATCACTTCGGATTCGGTGCCGCAGCTGCGCGGCACGGATTTCTATACCAGCCATGAAGGCCTGCTCTTGGCCTATGAGCAGGCGATGACGCGCATCGATTCCACCTCCGGCGACTGGTACGATACTTCGGCGCACATGATCTGGATCGGCGACCGCACCTGCCAGCTGGACGGCGCGCATGTCGAATTCTGCCGCGGCATCAAGAACCCCATCGGCCTGAAATGCGGGCCGAGCCTGGAGCCCGAGGAGTTGCTGCGCCTGATCGCCGTGCTCAATCCCAACAATATTCCTGGCCGGCTTACCCTGATCGCGCGCTTCGGCTCGGACAAGGTGGCGGAGAAACTGCCGCCGCTGGTGCGCGCGGTGAAGCGGGAAGGGGCCAAGGTGGTGTGGTCGTCCGATCCCATGCATGGCAACACCATCAAGCTCAAATCCGGCTACAAGACCCGCCCGGTGGATCGCATCCTGGAAGAAGTGCGCAGCTTCTTCGCTGTCCATCGTGCCGAAGGCACCCATGCGGGCGGCGTGCATTTCGAAATGACCGGCCAGGACGTCACCGAATGCCTGGGCGGCGCGCAGGCGATCAAGGAACTGGATCTTCAGTCACGCTATCAGACCGCCTGCGATCCCCGGCTCAATGCCAGCCAGGCGCTGGAACTGGCCTTCCTGATCGCCCAGGGCATCCGCGATGAGCGCATCAAGGAATCCGGCTTTGCCGCTTCGGCGTAATCGCGCAGCATTTTCCGCGATGGGCCAGGCGTAATGGGCATCGCGCGGCTGTTGGCAAAAGGCTGGATCATCTTCTGCCTCTTTGCCGGCGCGCATGCGCTGCGCATCGCGCTGATCAGCGGGCTGCCGGTGCCGCAATCGCTGTTCATGATCGGCATCTGCGTGATCCTGTTCGCGGCGATGGGGCTTTTGTTCGCGGGTGGCTTCGGCGTTTCCGCCGGGTTGCCCGGCACCTCGTTCAAATCGCGGCTGGGCTTTCATCATGTCATGCCCGGCTTCAACGAGATCATCTTTCTCTTGTTCGTCTGCATGTCTTTTGCGAACCAGGTCTGGTTCGCGCCGCTCGACCTGCATGGAAATGTGGTGGGGCCGCTGGAGCAGGCGATCTATTTCGCCGTGCCCGGCCAGCGCGCGCTGGTCCAGTCGCTGGATGGTTGCAGTCTGGACGGCGGGCGCATCTTCGCCGCCGCATTCGCCTGGCTCTTGGCGATCATCTATCTGGCCTCGGCCTGCTCACGGCTGAAATTGCAGGCCGGCATCATCCGGCTGGAACGCAACACGCGGCCGGAAGGGCTGGGACCGTCGATCCGCGCTTTCTGCCTGGGCGTGGTGGCGGTGGTGGGCGTGCAGTTCCTGTTTGTGGGCTCGGCTTATCCGTGGCTGGGGTGCAGCGCCTTCGACAATATCACCGGCGCGCTCCTGATCGGTCTCGCGCCCCTGATGCTGGCGTATCTTGTGGTCGCGGCGCTCGCCACCCTGCTCGCCAGTTCGCCTGAAAGTTAACCCCCTCCGGCCTTCGCATCGCAAGCGCTGCTATGCTTCGCATGCGCGGGGGAGGCGGGGTGCGACCAAGCTTCGAGAGATGGAGGTAACATGCTCCCTGAATTTTCCGTGCGCTCGGTGGTCCCGTCCGATCATGCGCGGTGGTTGCCGCTATGGGATGGTTACAATGCTTTCTATGGCCGGTCGGGTGAGACCGCGCTGCCGGGGGCCATCACGGAATTGACCTGGGCGCGGTTTCTGGATGAGCGGGAGCCGATGCATGCCCTGGTCGCGGAAGCGGACGGGCAGTTGATCGGGCTGGCGCATTATCTTTTTCACCGCAGTACCACGATGGCCGGATTGACCTGTTATCTGCAGGACCTGTTCACCGCTTCCGGCGCGCGCAAGACCGGCGTGGGACGCGCCCTGATCGAAGCGGTCTATGAGCGGGCGCGGGCAGCAGGATCGCCGCGCGTCTATTGGCAGACGAAAGAGGACAACGCGATCGCCCGCCGGCTCTATGACCAGGTCGCCGCCGCAACGGGCTTCATCGTGTACGCAAAGCCCCTCTGAGCGGCTGGCGCGTCCTGGTCGTGGCCGGAAATTAAGAAGAAAACCGCATAATTTCAGCTACTTACGCCCGCTGTAACAACAAGAAACACTTTATGTGTTTCCCCATAAACCATAACCGCGCAGAACAGGCCCGGGTTTGAGGCATAGAAGGGCTGAGGGCGAATGTTTTTGCGCCGCCGTATTCCGGAGAAGGGGCCGTTGAAGGTTGCCGTCATTGGCGCCGGCGCGTTCGGTCGTCACCACTGCACCAAGTACCGTAACATCCCCGGCGTCGAGCTCTATGCCATCGCCGATGCCAGCGCCGAAACCCGCCGCGCCATGGCCGCCCAGCATGGCGTCCTGGCGGTGGTCGATTGGCGCGAGCTTCTGGGCAAGGTGGACCTGGTGTCCGTCTGCTCGCCCGCCGTCACCCATGCGCCGATCGTGCGCGCCTTCCTTTCCGCTGGCGCCCATGTGCTGGTGGAAAAGCCCATCGCCACCACGGTGGAAGAAGCCGATGAACTGGTCGCATTGGCCAAGAAGACCGGCCTGATCCTCACTGTCGGCCATCAGGAGCGTTTCGTGTTCGCGCGCACCGGTCTGCTCGACCAACCGGTCAAGCCGCTCACGATCGAATGCTGGCGGCGCGGTCCCTGGACCGGGCGCGGCGACGATGTCAGCGCGGTGCTGGACCTGATGATCCACGACCTCGACCTGGTGCACACGATGGTGAAAAGCCCCATCGCCCATGTCAGCGCCCAGGGCCTGATCGAATATGGTCCGCATGCGGACGAAGTCGTGGCCGAGATCGAATTCGCCGACGGCACCAAGGCCCGTCTCGATACCAGCCGCATCGCCGAAACCCGCAAGCGCGGCTTCCGTGCGACTTACGCCGATGGCGTGGTCGAGATCGATTTCCTCACCCGGCAGGTCACCAACACCACGCCCCGTCCGCTCCAGCCGCTGGAGATGGGCGATCCGTTGGGCGAATCGGTGGCCGCCTTTGTCGCTGCCGCCCAAGGCGTCAGCGCGCCACTGGTGCTACCGGAACAGGCGGCCCAGGCGCTGGAAACCGCGCTCCTGATCGAGGAAGCGGCCGAGGCGTCGATGCCCGCTGCCGCCCGTGCGGCCTTTGCGCGCCGCGCCGCCATCGCCTGACGTCCGGCCTTTTTCTTTTCTGCGTGAAAATGCTCTAACCCCGGCATGACC
>DATKPL010000096.1:0-3804 GCA_035524155.1 Rhizomicrobium sp. | reverse complement strand
GGCGGGCCCAGGACGGTGCTATAGGGATTGGCGACGGTTTCCAGGCACGCCAGTCCGGACGCGATGACGAACAGGCCGGTGAGGAACGCCCAATAGGTGTCGATCCTGACGGCGGGGATGAACCAGAAGGCGCCCGCGCTTGCGAGCGCAAGGCCGGTGAGGATTCCGCCCTTGTAGCCGAAACGTCGCGCGATCCATCCGGCCGGCAGCGCCATCAGGAAGTAACCCATATAAAAAGCGTTCTGCACAAAGCCCGACTGGAATTTCGTGAGCAGCAGGGCGTTCTGGAAATGCTTGTTGAGATTGTCGAGCAACCCGCTGCAAAAGCCCCAGAGCAGAAAGAGCGAGGAGACCAGAATGAAAATCCGGAGATAACTTGTCCCGTCCGGGGCACGGAACAGCGCGTGCCCCGATCGCTCACCATCGCCGTGTGTCATGCCATCCCCAACCCTCGCGTGCCGGTCAAGTTTAGCCCAGCAGAGGCATGAAATCAGCGGTTGGCGTTCGCTTTGTCAGGGCCATTCCCAGCCGCTATGGTCTGCGGCAGCGGCCGCTGGCAGCCAATGATGGCGTCTTGGCGGGCAGGGAGGAAAAATTGACCTATTCGAAATTTCTGCTTGCGGCTTTGGCTTTACTTCTGGTCGGCCCCGCTGTCGCGCAGGTGAGCGAACCCGATCTCGACGACATGCCGGCGAAGCTGGTCAAAAACACTGCCAACTATGATTACGACAAGCGCGTGGTGATGATCCCCATGCGCGACGGCGTGAAGCTTTATACCGTGATGATCATTCCCAAAGGCGCGCATGATGCGCCCATCGTGCTCACCCGCACACCCTATGACGCCGCCAAGCGCGCCCAGCAGACCGACACCCCCTATCGCGACGTGGCGCTGGCGCATAGCGACGAGTGGATGACGGACGAGGGCTATATCCGCGTGTTCCAGGATATTCGCGGCAAGTATGGGTCGGAAGGCAAATTCGTGATGACGCGCCCGGTGCGCGGGCCGCTCAATCCCACCAAGACGGACGAGACCACCGATGCCTGGGACACGATCGACTGGCTGGTCAAGAATGTGAAGGAGAGCAACGGCCGTGTCGGCATGGTGGGCTCATCTTATGAGGGTTACACGGTGGTGATGGCGTTGCTCGATCCCCATCCCGCGTTGAAGGTGGCGGCGCCGGAAAGCCCGATGATCGACGGCTGGATGGGTGACGACTGGTTCCATTATGGCGCCTTCCGCCAGAACAATCTCGATTACATCACCGACGAATCCAGCGTGCGCGGCGATGGCGAAGATGTGCCGCGCGAAATCTATGACGATTATGACGGTTTCCTGCGTGCGGGCTCGGTGGACGATTACGCTAGGGCGCACGGGCTGGAGCAATATCCCTATTATCAGCGCGAAGTGAAGCACGCGGCATATGACGAATTCTGGCAAGGGCAGGCACTGGACAAGCTGATCGTGCAGCATCCCTCGAACGTGCCCACCATGTGGGAGCAGGGCCTGTTCGACCAGGAAGACATGTGGGGCGCGATCCACAGCTGGACCGCGCTGAAGCAAGCGGGTCACGAGGACAATAATTATCTGGTGATCGGGCCATGGCGGCACAGCGGCGCCAATTATGACGGTACGACCCTGGGCGATCTGCGATTCAATGGCGACACCGCGCTGCAATGGCGGCTTACCGTGCTCAAGCCCTTCTTCGATCATTACCTGAAAGATGCACCCAAGCCCGACACGCCGCGCGCGATGATCTACAATGTGGGCGAAAATCACTGGGACCGTTTCCAGCAATGGCCGCTGGCCTGCGACCAGGGCTGTGCCGCGCCGTTGAAGCCGCTCTATATGGCGGCGAATACAAGCCTGTCTTTCACCGCGCCGGCCGCCGGTTCGGATTCCTATGTCTCCGATCCTGCGAAGCCGGTGCCTTATCTGCCGCGCCCGGTGCGCTTCTCCGACACGCCGCGCTGGCAGTCCTGGCTCACCACCGACCAGCGGCCCTTCGCCAACCGGCCTGATGTGCTGGTATTCGAGACCGATGCGCTCAACGCACCCGTGCGCATCAGCGGCGTCCCGGTGGCGGATTTCTTTGCCGCCACCACGGGCACCGACAGCGACTGGGTGGTCAAGCTGATCGATGTCTATCCGGACATGCTGGCGTCGCGGCCGGAAATGTCAGGCTATGAGCTGCCGATTTCGATGGACATTTTCCGGGGCCGTTACCGGGACAGTTTTGCCCATCCCACGGCGATCCCGGCGAACACGCCGCAGCATTATCGTTTCACGCTCACGCCGACCAATCACACCTTCCTGCCGGGCCATCGCATCATGGTGCAGATCCAATCAAGCTGGTTCCCGCTCTATGACCGCAATCCGCAGACCTTCGTGCCCAACATCTTCCTGGCCAAGCCGCAGGACTATAAAGCGGCCACCCAGACGATCTTCCATGGCGGCTCGCAGCCCAGCGCGATTCTGCTGCCCGTGGCGGAGGCGAAGTGAGGTTCAGGCTTTCCTCAGCCGGTTGAGGCTGAGGGAAAGCTTGGTGAGTGTGGCATCCAGCGCCGCACGCTCCCTGGCGCTGAGGACGGAAAGGAACTCCCGTTCCAGGTCCAGCGCCAGCGGCACCACATCGCGGTAGATGGCGAGGCCCCGCTCGGACAGCGACAGTCGCGCGACGCGGCCGTCATGTTCGTCGGCGTCGCGGATTAGCCGTCTGGCGGCCAGAAGCGATTGCACGGCGCGGCTCACCTGGACCTTGTCCATGGCCGTGCGCTCCGCCACCTGGCGCGCCGACAGATGGGGCGTCTCGCCCAAAACCGCCATCACCCGCCATTCCGGCACGGAAAGCCCGAAACGCTTGGAATAGTGCTCGGCAATCGCCGCAGAGGCGCGGTTGGTCACGATGGACAGGCGATAGGGCAGGAAATTGTCCAGAACAAGCCGCTGCTTACTCGGCATCGGGCTGGTTCTCCGGCCGGGCCGCCACAAAGGCCGGGAGCTTGTAGGCGGCCTCCTCGATGCGAAGCAATGTGGGATAGGAAGAGAGGTCCATATTCACGCGCTGCTTGGCATTATAAAGCTGCGGTATCAGGCATGCGTCCGCCAATGTCGGGCTATCGCCATGGCAGAACCGGCCCGTCGCCGGATCCTTGGCCAACATTGCTTCCAGCGCCGTCAGCCCTTCACCGATCCAATGGCGCTGCCATTCCAGCAAGGCGCTTTCGTCCGCGCCGAATTTCTTTTTCAGGTATTGCAGCACCCGGAGATTGGCGATGGGATGGATGTCGCAGGCCACGCCCAGCGCGATCTGCCGGACCCGGGCCTTGGCGAGGGCGTCCTTGGGCATCAGCGGCGGTTCGGGTTCGAGCGCGTCCAGATATTCGATGATCGCCAGCGATTGGCTAAGGACATGACCTCCGCTGATCAGGGTAGGCACCACCTGCAGGGGATTGAGGTGTTTATAGCTGTCGGTGTGCTGCTCGCCGCCTTGCTTGAGAAGATGAACGGGACGAAGCTCTGGCTTCAGACCCTTGAGGTTGAGCACGATGCGCACCCGGAACACCGCCGAAGAGCGAAAATAAGTATAGAGCACAAGCTCAGGCGATGCGGACATCCTGTTCGATGGCGCCGAAGATGCTGCGCCCCTCCCCATCTTTCATTTCGATCCTGACACGGTCGCCGGATTTGAGGAATGGCGTTTTGGCCGCACCGCTTTCGATCTGCTCCAGCACGCGCCGCTCGGCGATGCAGGCCGATCCGACGGCAGGGTTGCTGTTGGACACGGTCCCCGAACCGATGATGGA
>DATKPL010000095.1:0-4655 GCA_035524155.1 Rhizomicrobium sp. | reverse complement strand
GTGCCCATCCAGTTGACCGGGGGCACCGGCTTTCTCTGGTGCTGGGAAATCGAGACCAGCGGCATATGGGGAAAGGCGCGATAGATGTCAGGCAGTTCGGGCAGATCCTGGCGTCCGTGCAGCGTGGTTAACGTCTTGTGCGCCATGTTGCGGAAAATCGGATAGTGGAAAAAATCGATGTGGAAATGCAGCACGTCGAATTCCGCCATCCGCTCGGCGACCTGATCCAGCATGATGATGTTGTAAGGCAGGGAATTGTGGATGCCGTCCAGGCGGAGTGCGCGCGGCACCACGGGCGCCAGCCGGGCGCTGGTGCGCGAATCGCCGCTGGCGAACAAGGTCACCTCATGGCCCTGGGCGACCAGTTCCTCCGTCAGCCACGATACCACCCGCTCGGTCCCGCCATAAAGGCGCGGCGGAACGCTTTCGACGAGCGGTGCAATCTGTGCGATTTTCACGGGGGAGCCGATCTTTGCTTCTGTCATATCCCCAACGGCTTGATAATCCTTCCGGTTCCCTAACGGCCATGATTGCGTCTCTTTTAAGGGTGGAGCGGATACGCGGTTCCCGCGATTGACTCCTTCCTTCCCGCGCTTAGTCTGAAAGCCACATGGCGAAGGATTTCATCGGCTATCAGGCCCTGACCGACCAGGCGTTGCGCGGCGTGGTGCGCGACGCGCTGAAGCGCATCGAAAAGTCGGGCCTGATCGGGGCCCATCATTTCTACCTCACCTTCAAGACCCATGCCGACGGTGTGGAGATTCCCGATTTCCTGAAGGAACAATATCCCGACGAAATGACCATCATCATCCAGCACCAATATTGGGCGCTGAAGGTGAAGGACGACTATTTCGAAGTGACGCTCACCTTCAAGAAACTGCCGGCGCCGCTGCATATCCCGTTCAGCGCGCTGACGGCTTTTTTCGACCCCGGCGTGCAATTCGGCCTGCAATTCCGCAGCGAAAGCGAGGCCAAGGCGGTAGCTCCGCCGGTGATGGTGCCGGTCGCGCCGCCCGAGGCCTCAAGCCCGCCGCCCGAGCCCGCGCTCCCGGCCGAAAAGGGGCCTGCCGGCGAGGTCGTCAGTCTGGATTCTTTCCGCAAGAAATAGTACCCGGGGCCCAATTTGATTTGGGTTTCTCGAAGGGCGCCATGAGCAACAAAATTCCCACCAGGACCGAGACCGATACGTTCGGTCCCATCGACGTCGCGGCCGACCGCTATTGGGGCGCGCAGGCGCAACGCTCGCTGGGCAATTTCAAGATCGGCTGGGAAAAGCAGCCCCTGCCCATCGTCCGCGCGCTGGGGATCATCAAATTGGCCGCCGCCCAGACCAACATGGCGCTGGGCCATCTGGACAAGAAGCTGGGCGAGGCCATTTCCACCGCCGCGATGGAGGTGATCGAAGGGAAGCTGGACGATCATTTCCCGCTGGCGGTCTGGCAGACGGGCTCGGGCACCCAGTCCAACATGAACGCCAATGAAGTGATCTCGAACCGCGCGATCGAGATACTGGGCGGGACCATGGGCTCGAAGAAGCCCGTCCACCCCAACGATCACGTCAATATGAGCCAGTCGTCCAACGATACCTATCCGACCGCGATGCACATCGCTTGCGCCGAAGAGATCGTCCACAGGCTGGTGCCCGCGCTGCAAAAGCTGCGCAATGCGCTCAACGACAAATCGCAGGCATGGAAAGACATCATCAAGATCGGCCGCACCCACACCCAGGACGCCACGCCGCTGACATTGGGCCAGGAATTCTCCGGCTACACCACCCAGGTTGAGAACGGCATCGAGCGGATAGAACAGACCCTGCCGAAGCTGATGCAGCTGGCCCAGGGCGGCACGGCGGTGGGAACGGGATTGAATGCTCCGGTGAGCTTCGACCGCATGGTGGCCGAGCGCATCGCCGCCATCACCGGCCTGCCCTTCACCACCGCGCCCAACAAGTTCGAGGCGCTGGCCGCCCATGACGCCATGGTGTTCAGCCACGGTGCGATCAACACGGTCGCCGCCAGCCTGTTCAAGATCGCCAATGACATCCGGCTTTTGGGCTCGGGCCCACGCTCGGGCCTGGGCGAATTGGCGTTGCCGGAGAATGAGCCCGGTTCCTCTATCATGCCGGGCAAGGTCAATCCCACCCAGAGCGAGGCGATGACCCAAGTCTGCGTGCAGATCTTCGGCAACAACGCGGCGATCACCTTCGCCGACAGCCAGGGCCATTTCGAACTCAACGTCTACAACCCCGTGATGGCCTATAATTTCCTGCAAAGCGTGCGGCTGATGGCGGACGCGACGGTGTCGTTCACCGACAATATGGTGGTGGGGATCGAGCCGCGCCTGGACAACATCAAGGCGGCACTTGAACGATCCTTGATGCTGGTGACGGCGCTGGCGCCCAAGATCGGCTATGACAACGCCGCCAAGATCGCCAAAACCGCGCACAAGAACGGCACGACCTTGAAGGAAGAAGCCGTCAAGGGCGGCTATGTGACGGCGGAAGAATTCGACAAGCTGGTTCGTCCAGAGGACATGATCGCGCCCAAGTGACCCACGCCACGAGGTGGCAAATGGCACTCAAGAAGCGTTCCTTTTCCCTCTCCGGTCACCGCACTTCGGTGGCCCTGGAAGAAGAATTCTGGGCTGTGCTGGAGAAAGAAGCGCGGAATACGGGCCGCAGCATCGCCGGGCTGATCAAAAGCATCGACGAGACGCGGGGAAGCCGGCCGCTGGCCAGCGCGCTCAGGCTTCACGCCCTTGCCGTGGCTCACACCAATATTTAACCTCGCCCTATGATCACGCTGTTCCACGCGCCCAAGTCGCGCTCGTCGCGCTTCATCTTCCTGTTGGAGGAGTTGGGCGTGCCTTATGAGATCAAGGTCGTCACCATCCGCCGCGGCGATGGCAGTGGTGCGCTGGATGCCAACAATCCGCATCCGCACGCGAAGGTCCCCGCCATCCAGCACAAGGGCGAGACCGTGTTCGAGTCCCCGGCGATCATCGCTTATCTCGCCGATGCCTTCCCGGATGCCGGCCTGGCGCCAAGGCCGGGTGAAGCGGGGCGCGGCAAATATCTCACCATGCTGGCCTACTATGGCGATGTGCTGGAACCGGCTTTTGTTTCCAAGTTCCTGAAAGTCTCGGTGCCTCGCGGCACCGCCGGGTGGGTCGAGGTGGACGAGGCCATGGCTTTCATCCATCAGCAGCTCACCGCCCACCCCTATATCGCCGGCGACAAATTCACCGGCGCCGACATCCTCTACGCCACCACCTTCGGCATGTTCGCCCAGAACCCGATGATGCCGAAGCTTCCTTCCGTCGATGCCTATGTGAAGCGGGTGCTGGAACGGCCCGCCTATGCGCGGGCGCAAGCGCGGGACCAAGGCTGATGGCCGAGATCATCAACCTCAATCGCGCGCGCAAGGCCAAGGCAAGGGCCGAGAAGACCAAAAGCGCGGAGGAGAACCGCGTCCTGCACGGCACGCCCAAGCATCTCAAAAAGCTGGGCAAGGCGCGGGATGAAAAGGCCCGGCGCGACCTGGACGGGCACAAGAAAGACTGAAAAGCCTGGAACCGGGCCAGGAGAACAAAAAGGGGACTTTTCCCGTCCGTCCCTGCTAGAATGCTCGGACTCATGAGCCACCCTTATTCCGATCCGCTGGACCAGGCGTTCAGCGATGCCGAGCCGTCCCAGCCGGTTCCCCGCGATCCGCCCTATCTGGCCGGCCTCAACAAGGAACAGCGCGAGGCGGTCGAGGCCGTGGACGGCCCCGTGCTGGTCCTGGCCGGCGCGGGCACCGGCAAGACCCGCGTCCTGACCACCAGGTTGGCGCACATCCTGGCCACCCGCCGCGCCTGGCCTGGCCAGATTCTGGCCGTCACCTTCACCAACAAGGCCGCGCGCGAAATGAAGGAGCGCATCGGCAGCCTGATCGGCGGCGTGGTCGAGGGCATGCAATGGCTGGGCACCTTCCACTCCATCGGCGCCAAGATGCTGCGCCGCCATGCCGAGCTGGCGGGCCTGAAATCGAATTTCACCATCCTGGACACCGACGACCAGCTGCGCCTGCTCAAGCAATTGATCGACGCCGAAAACATCGATGAGAAACGCTGGCCCGCGCGCACGCTTGCGGCGATGATAGACGACTGGAAGAACCGAGGACTTCGGCCTGGCGATCTTTCCGGCAGCGATGGGCAGGCCTATGCCTTCGGCAAGGGCAAGACGCTTTATCGCCAATACCAGGAACGGCTGCGGGCCCTGAACGCAGCAGATTTCGGCGACCTGCTGCTGGAGACGTTGAACATTCTTCGCACCAATGAAGACATATTGGCTGATTACCGCGACCGCTTCCGCTACATCCTGGTGGACGAATATCAGGACACCAATGTGGTGCAGTATCTTTGGCTGAAGCTGCTCGCCACCAGTCACGGCAATGTCTGTGTGGTGGGCGACGACGACCAGAGCATCTATGCCTGGCGCGGCGCCGAGGTGGAAAACATCCTGCGCTTCGAGCGCGATTTTCCCGGCGCCAAGGTGGTGAGGCTGGAGCGCAATTACCGCTCAACCCCCACCATCCTGGGCGCGGCCTCGGGGCTCATTGCCGCCAACAAGAGCCGGTTGGGCAAGACCTTGTGGACCGAAGGCGACAAGGGCG
>DATKPL010000094.1:0-2810 GCA_035524155.1 Rhizomicrobium sp. | reverse complement strand
ACAGCCGCATTTATTTCGTCTCCTCGGGGCCGCATGCTTTCGGCCCCATGCCGCCCAAGCAATTTGCCGGCGCGGCCGCCTTCAACAATCCGGTGAGCCGCAATCCGATCGTGCGCGCACTGTTGAAGGACATGGACGATTGGGTGACGCGCGGCGTGATCCCGCCCGACAATCGCATTCCGCATATCGCCGACGGCACCCTGGTGCCGACCGCGCAAGCGGGCTGGCCGAAAATCCCGGGCGTGCATTTCCCGGTGCCGAACTTGAAAGAGTATCGCCTGGATTTCGGGCCCGATTTCGCCAAGGGCATCGTGCGTGAGCCGCCCAGGGTAGGACAGATCTATGTGAATCTGGTGCCGGCGGTGGACGAAGCGGGCAACAGCCGCGCAGGGATACGCCTTCCGGCTATTGCCGAGCCGGTGGGCACCTATGGCGGCTGGAATTTCCGTGATCCGGCTATTGGCCGTCCCGATCAATTGTTCGGCGAGATGGGCTCGTTCCACCCCATGGCGCGCACCAAGGACGAGCGGATGAAGAATGGCGACAGCCGGCTTTCCATCGCCGAGCGCTACAAGAGCCGTGACGAATACATCGCCAAGGTCACGGCGGTGGCGAAGAAGATGGTGACAGACCGCTTCCTGCTGCCGGAAGACCTGAACGACCCGATAGACCAGGCGGTGGCGCTATATGATTGGGCGGTGAAGCCGGACCGGACTGCGCTTCAATCGATCTCGTTCGCGCCGGGGAAATAATGCGCCTCAGGCGGCGCGGCGGGGCCTGGCGGGTTTGGCCGCCGCCATTTCGCTGGATGCCTTTTCGGCCTGCCGTTCCAGGCGGTCCAGCTGCTTGCGGCAATTGTCGGCGATTTTGAGCCAGCCCACCCGGTCCTTTTCGTTCGTGCACCGGGCGGCGAGTTCTTCCGCCTCTTCGATGCGTGCCACGAATTCCTGGTGCATGATGGACGTTGCCCTCATACCCGCGATCATCGGTGACGCCGGGTTAAGCGCTTCCTTACATGAAACTTACGATGTCCGCTTGAACGTTTTTTCACCAATGTTGACACTGTCGAGGGGCAAAAGCCCCCTGTTCCACGTCAAAAGCGCAAACTGACCGTCGCGCCGCCGCCGCGGGTTTCGGTGATCGCCACCCCGCCGCCATGGAGAATGGCGATCTGGCGGGCCAGGGTGAGACCCACGCCCGAGCCTTGGCGCTTGGTGGTGAAAAAGGGCACGAAGACCTTCTCGCGCTGGTCGGGGGCGATGCCGGGGCCGTTATCCGCCACCGCCAGGACGATCCGGCCATCCAGGTCCCGCGTCGCCGAAAGCGTGATCTTTCCGTCCGGCACGTCGCGCAACGCTTCGATGGCGTTCCGCACCAGATTGATAAGTGCCTGGTCCAGCAATTCGGCATCGGCTTCGAGTTCCAACGCCTGCGGCTCGACCGCGATGGAAAGCGCGATGGCGCGCTGGGCGAGGTCGGCGGCAAGCAGGCGGCCCAGCCGGGCAAAGACGCGGTCGATGCGCACGCGCTCCAGCCTGGCCACCATGCGCTTGGTGATGCGGCGATGGTTCTGCACGAAATGCAGCAGGCCCTCGCTTCTTCGCGCCAGGGTCTCCAGCGCTTCGCCGGCATCGGCCAGGGCGGGCCGATTGGCGTCGTCTTCGGGCAACGCCTCCGCCACCTGCGCAATCAGCCCTTCGGCGGTGGCGGCAAGCGAGGTCACGGGCGTCAGCGAATTCATCACTTCATGCGCCATCACTCGGATTACGGTCTGCCACGCCACCAGCTCGTTTGCCGACAATTCATTCTCGATATTCTGGAGCGAAATCAGCCGCCGCCGCTTGCCCGAGAGCGCCAGATCGGTGGCCGCGGCCTTCAGTTGCAACGCGCCCGCCTTGCGCTCCATGCGCAGGATGGCGCCGTCGCCGGGCTTGAGATTCTCCATGCCGGCGGCGAAGCCGTCGCCGTAATGGGCAAAGTCGGCCGTGCCGGCACAGGGCCCCTCGAACAGGCGGCGGGCGGCGAAGTTGAGCAGCTGCACCGCACCGGATTCTTCCACCGCCACAAGCGCGACCGGCACGTGATTGATTAGCGCCTGGAGATATTGCGCCTGTTCCTCGCGCTCGGCACGGCCGCGCGACAGCCGCTCCATCACCCCGCCCATGGCCAATCCCAACTCGCGGAAGACGCGTTCGCCCTTGAGGCCCGAGAAGCGCGCAGTGGTATCCTCGAACGACACGGCGTCCAGGAAACGCGTCACTTCGCGCGACCAGCGCGTGACGAACTGCATCAGGATAAAGGTCTCGGCGGCGATGGCGGCAGCGACCAGCGCCATGGTCACATACCAATGCGTGCGCGAGATCATCCAGGCCAGAAGAACGACGGTCGAGAACAGCAGCGCGATGCGCAGCGCGATGCCGGTGTAGTAGCGGTCAGAGACCATATCTTTCCATCCGCCTGTAGAGCGAGGCGCGGGTGAGGCCCAGGGCGCTGGCCGCCCGGCTCACATTATTGTTGTGGTGCTTGAGCGCGCGCGCAATGGCTTCTTTTTCCATCTGGTCCAGGCGCGGCGCGGCGGGAAGGGCGTCTTCCGCTTCTTTGCCATTGTCGGCCAAAGGAAAATCGGCTTCGTCCAGCATGGCGCCTTCGGACAGGATCACGGCCCGCTCGACCGCGTGGCGCAGCGCGCGCACATTGCCGGGCCAGGCATAGGAGGAAAGCCGATCGGTGAGCGGCGCGGCAAAGCGCTTACCCGGCAGATTGTATTTCTGGCAATAGAGGCGCGCGTAATGCTCCAGAAGAAGCGGCAC
>DATKPL010000093.1:0-2850 GCA_035524155.1 Rhizomicrobium sp. | reverse complement strand
TTTCACAAGCCGTTTTTAACGCCTCGGCCAGCTGCGGCTCGTTCTTCTCCACGCCGAAGGCGCGCACCGTTCCGTTCCAGCCGGCGGAATCCTCTTCCCACTTGGCGTCATAGCCCACGATGCGGGGCTTGCCTTCGGGCCAGTGTTCGAAGCGCATCTCGGCCATGGGGAGCACGCCGCCATCCAGCACGGCAATGTTGAATTCCCGGCCTTCGACATAACGTTCGGCGAACCAGTCACCGCCGAAGCGGGCCGCGCATTGATGGGCACGCGCTTTGACATCTCCCGCCTCGACCACGCAGTGATCGTCCAGCCCAAGCGAGGCGTCTTCCAACGCGGCCTTGACGATCCATTTGCCGTCACCCAAGCCGAGCCAGTCTGGAGGCACGGCCCAATCGGGCGTGGCAAGACCCACCTCGCGCAGCATCTGTTTGGTGAACGGCTTGTCGTTGGTGAGCGCCATGGCTTGGGCAGTCGCGCCCGTAAAGCGCGCACCTTCCGCGGCCAGCATGTCCGGGGCGATCGGCGCCAGCCTGCCCTGCCCGTCGATCCCTTCCACCAGGTTGAAGACGATTTCGGGCGCGGTTTGCGCCAACAGCAATTGCAACTGCTCCCGCCGGAACGGCGCTTGCTCCGCCTCGTGGCCGCGCGCCGACAACGCCCTGGCCACGGCGTCGGCGGCGATCAACGTATCCAGCTCTTCGGGCGGCGCATCGGCGGCAACGTCGGAATGCAGGACCAGTATTTTCATTTTAAGTCGGAATGCCGTGCGAGGAACGAACTCAGGAATTTGCCGATCAAATCGCGATAAGACAGTTTCTGGAAATCGGCGATGAAACAAAGATCGGAATAACCCGGACGGATGCCGGCCAAGGGATTGACCTCGATGAAACGCGGCTTGCCGTTTCCGTCCAGCCGCACATCGGCGCGTCCGCCGTCGCGGCAGCGCAGGACCCTCCAGGCCGCCAACGCCACTTCGCCGGCCGCCCTGGCATCGCTGTCATCGACTAAGACGATGTCGAGCTTGCCCTCCCAGGCCGATTTGTTCTCATAGCCATACCCATGGCCGATATATTTGCCCTTGGGCACGATTTCGCTCACGCCCAGCACCGATGCGCCCGCGCCGGTACCGGTGATGCCCACGGTGAATTCGCGGCCAGGCAGGAATTCCTCCACCAGCACCGGCTGGCGGAAGCGGGCCAGAAGATCGCGCGCCACCTGTTCGAGTTGGCCCCTGTCTTTCACACACGAACGCGCATCCACGCCCTTGCCGGAGCCTTCCGCCACCGGTTTGAGAAACAACGGAAACGGCAGCGCGACCTTGGCGATGTCGGCTTCCCTCTCGATCACCGCGAAATCGGCGGTCGGCACGCCGGCATCGCGCACCACCCGCTTGGTCATCGCCTTGTCCAAAGTGAGCGCCAGGGTCAAAGGATCGGAGAAGACATAGGGAATGTCGTAGGCCTCCAGCAGCGCGGGAACCTGGGCTTCCCGCGACACGCCCTTCAGGCCTTCGCAGATATTGAACACCGCATCCCAGCGGGCGCCCTTTGCCAAGGCCTGGGTCAAAAGTCTAATGCCGCCGATTCGTTCCGGCTGATGGCCAAGCTCGCCCAGCGCCTGGCAAACCGCGACGATGGTCTCTTCGGCGTCGAACTCGGCGGTCTCTTCCTCGCCCAGACCTTGGGCAAGGTAATCGCTGCGCAGGTCATAGGTGACCCCGATCCGCATGATGAAGATCAGCGCCCCAGGGCGCCGTTGGGATCAGGGTATTTGAAAACCTTGCCTTCGAAATTGCGCAGCAACAGATCATCGCCCTCGCGGCCGGCCACCGGATCGGGCGCGAGTTGTATCTTGCCACCGCCCCCCGGCGCGTCGATCACGAACAGGGGCGTGGCATAGCCGGTGGTGTGGCCCCTGAGCGCCCTGATGATCTCAAGGCCCTTGTCCACCCCCGTGCGGAAATGCGCCGAACCCCGGATGGGATCGCATTGATAGAGGTAATAAGGCTTGACCCGGTTCTTGAGCAGACCGTGCATCAGGGTCGTCATCACTGCCGCATCGTCGTTGACGCCCTTGAGCAGCACCGTCTGGCTGCCCAGCGGAATGCCGGCATCGGCCAGCCGCGCCGTGGATTCTGCCACTTCACGGGTAAGCTCCGTGGGGTGGGTGAAATGCAGGCTCATCCACAAGGGATGATGTTTCTTAAGCACGCGAACCAAGCTGCGGGTCACGCGCTGGGGCGTCACCACCGGCATCTTGGTGCCGATGCGCAGGAACTCGATATGGGGAATGGCGCGCAGGCGCGACAGCAGCCAGTCCAGCTTGTCGTCCGACAAGGTCAGCGGATCGCCGCCTGACAGAAGCACATCGCGCACTTCGGTATGGGCCTCGAGATAGGCAAGCGCCTCGCCCCATTGGCGGGTGGAGAATTGATATTCACCGCCCGGATTGCCCACCAGGCGTGAGCGGGTGCAATAGCGGCAATAGGTCGAGCAGGTTCCGGTAGTGAGGAACAGCACACGGTCGGGATAGCGATGCACCAGGCCGGGGACCACCGTGTCATGATCCTCGGACAGGGGATCGTCATCCTCGCCCGGCGCCCTCAGATATTCCCCGCCCGTCATGATGTGGGTGCGGCGCAAGGGTTCGGACGCGTCGGTCAGGCCCATCAGCCCGGCATAGTAAGGCGTGATGCCCACCGGCAGCGGGCCCTGATGCTTGGCGACCGCCGCATATTCATCTTCGGACAGACGGAAAACGCGCGCCAGCTCGTCCAGGGTACGGATGCGGGTGCGCATCTGCCAGCGCCAGTCATTCCATTCGGCGGGACCCGTGCCCGGCCAGAAG
>DATKPL010000092.1:0-2812 GCA_035524155.1 Rhizomicrobium sp. | reverse complement strand
CCAAGGCGGCCATGACGCGCTGGATGGAGCGGATGGGGCGCGCCTTGGCTTCGGTGATGAATATCCTGGACCCCGACGCCGTGGTGCTGGGTGGCGGGTTATCCAACATCGAAGCGCTCTATCGCGACCTGCCGGGCATGGTGGAGCGGCATGGTTTCTGCCCGGAAACCCCGCCCCGGATCCTGCGCAATGTTCATGGGGATTCGAGCGGGGTGAGAGGGGCTGCGTGGCTCTGGCCCCTGTAAGCTGGGGTTATGACCTTAGTGGACTGGCCCGCCTTCTGTCGCGACTGCCTTGCTGACGCGCAACCGGACGCGGCGTGCGAAGCTTGCGGCTCGACCCGGGTTCTGGCGCACCCGGAACTGGCCACGCTGTCCATCGCGCATATGGATTGCGATGCGTTCTATGCGTCCATCGAAAAGCGCGACGATCCGTCCCTCGACGACAAACCGGTGATCGTGGGCGGCGGCACGCGCGGCGTGGTTTCAACTTGCTGCTACATCGCCCGGCGCTATGGCGTGCGCTCGGCCATGCCCATGTTCCAGGCGCGCAAGCTGTGCCCCAATGCGGTGGTGATCAAGCCGCGCATGAGCCTTTATGTCGAAACCGCGCGCGAGATCAGGAAGCTGATGCGCGATCTCACCCCCTTGGTCGAGCCCCTGTCGCTGGACGAAGCCTATCTTGATCTTTCCGGCACCACCCGCATTCACGCCATGGTGCCGGCCAAGACCATGGCGAAACTGGCGCTGACTATTGAGGCGCAGCTAGGCATCACCGTCTCGATCGGGCTTTCGGGCAACAAATTCCTGGCCAAGCTGGCCAGCGAGCTGGACAAGCCGCGCGGTTTTGCCGCCATCGGCGTGGCGGAAGCTAAGAGCTTCCTGCGCGACAAGCCGGTCGGCATCATCCGCGGCGCCGGCAAGGTGCTGGCGCTGAGGCTGGAGCGCGACGGCTTTTCCACCATCGGCAAATTGCAGGATGCCGATCAGCGCGACCTGGCCAACCGCTATGGCGCGACCGGCCTGTGGCTGGCGCGGATGGCGCGCGCCGAGGACGGCCGGCCGGTCGATCCCGGTGGCGACATGAAAAACATCTCGTCCGAGACGACCTTCAATACCGACCTGGCGTCGCTGGCCGAACTGGAGGCGATCCTGTGGCGGCAGGCGGAACGGGTGTCGGCGCGGGCCAAGAATTATGGCCTGGCAGGACGAACCGTGGTGCTGAAACTCAAAACCGCGCGCTTCAAGCTTCTCACCCGCAGCGCCTCATTAGATGAGCCTACACAGTTGGCCGATAAGATTTATCGTGTGGCGCAGGCGGCGTTAAAGCGCGAAGCCGATGGGCGGCGTTTCCGCCTGCTGGGTGTGGGCATTTCCAATCTCAGCTCTGCCGTGGAGGCCGATCAGACCAATCTGCTCGATCCCATGAGCGACAAGCGCGCCGCGGCGGAACGTGCGATGGATCGCATCCGCGCCAAATTCGGCGGCGAAGCGGTGAACAAGGGGCGCGGACTGAGGAAAAGCTAGCAATCCTCATCCTTCGACGGGCTCAGGATGAGGACCAACACACGATCTTCATGCTGAGCTTGTCGAAGGATGAGGACTTTACTTTCCGTCGTTCGTCACCAGCGCGCCGTAGAGGTCCGGACGGCGGTCGCGGAACAGGCCCCAGCTGCGGCGCTGGTTGGCGATGGCATCCAGATCAAAGGCAGCTGTAATCACGCCCTCGCTGGTGCGATCCATCTCCTTCACCAGTGCGCCGGTCTGGTCGGCGATGAAGGACGAACCATAGAAAGTGATCTCGGTTGAAAGCTTTTCCGTGCCGATGCGGTTGGAGGCGATCACGGGCATCACATTGGCGGCGGCATGGCCCTGCATCACCCGGCGCCAGTGATCGCGGCTGTCCAGCGGCGGCGCAGGCGGCGGTTCGGAACCGATGGCGGTGGGATAGAGCAGCGCTTCCGCGCCCATCAGCGCCATGGCGCGCGCGGCTTCCGGAAACCATTGGTCCCAGCAGATGCCCACGCCGAACGTGCCGAATTTGGTCTTCCAGACCTTGAAACCGGTATCGCCGGGATTGAAATAGAACTTCTCCTGATAGCCGGGGCCGTCGGGAATGTGCGACTTGCGATAAAGGCCCAGCACCTCGCCGCCCGCATCCACCATCGCCAGGGAATTGAAATGCGCCTGCCCCGCGCGTTCGAAGAAACTTACGGGCAAGACCACATTCAATTCTTTCGCCAGTTTCGCCATGCGGGCGATCAGCGGATTACCCTCGAAAGGTTCGGCGAGCGCGAAATGCTCGGCCTTCTGGTCCTGGCAGAAATAAAGCGAGGCGAACAATTCCTGGATCAGGATCACGTTAGCGCCTTGCGCCGCCGCCGTGCGCACCAGGCTTTCGGCGCGGCCCGGATTGTCGGCGCCCGAGGCAAACTGGCTGGCGGCGAAGGTGACCTGTCTCATATGCGCCTCATGCCGGTTCCTGCTGGGTGATGCAATGGATGCCGCCGCCGCCCGCTACGATGTCCAGCGCAGGAACCGTCACGATATCGCGGCCGGGAAAACAATCGGCCAGCAACGCCCGCGCCGGTTCGTCGTGCGGATCATCGAAGGACGGCATCACCAGACCGCCATTGCAGAGAGTGAAATTCACATAGCTGGTCTGAAGCAAGCGGCCCAAGCGGTCGTAACGAATGGCGCGGGGCTGGACCAACTCAATCACTTCCAACCCAGCTGCCTTCAACCGCTTTTTCGCCTCCATAACCGGCGTGTGATCGGGATGAGATTGTGAGTCCGGCACGCCCAGGATCACC
>DATKPL010000091.1:0-4087 GCA_035524155.1 Rhizomicrobium sp. | reverse complement strand
GGCGTGACGGTGCGGAACGGCGCGCGGCTGCGCAGCCATTCCCATCTGGAAGGCGCCACCGTCGCCTCCGGCGCCATCATCGGCCCCTTTGCGCGGCTGCGCCCCGGCGCCGACATCGGCGAGAACGCCCATATCGGCAATTTCGTGGAAGTGAAGAACACCGAGGTCGGCAAGGGCGCCAAGGCCAATCACCTGACCTATCTGGGCGATGCCAGCGTGGGCGCGAATGCCAATATCGGCGCCGGCACCATCACCTGCAATTATGACGGCTTCGGCAAATACCGGACCGAGATCGGCGACGGCGCCTTTATCGGCTCCGACACTGCGCTGGTGGCCCCGGTGAAAGTGGGCGCGGGCGCGATCACGGGCGCGGGCTCGGTGATCACCAAGGATGTGGCGCCGGACGCGCTGGCGGTGGCGCGCGGTTTACAGACGGAAAAGCCCGGCTGGGCGAAACTGTTCCGCGACCTCAAACGGAAAAAGAGAGACTAGACATCATGTGCGGCATTGTCGGCATCGCGGGCAAAGGCGAGGCGGCTCCGTTGATCCTGGAGGCGCTGAAGCGGCTGGAATATCGCGGCTATGATTCCGCCGGCATCGCCACCTTGGTCGGCGGCCAAATCGAGCGCCGCCGCTCGCCCGGCAAGCTTTCCAAACTGGAAACCGTGCTGAAGGACCAGCCGCTGCCGGGCCGGACCGGCATCGGTCACACCCGCTGGGCCACGCATGGCGCGCCCACCGAAACCAACGCCCATCCGCACGCCACGCCGCGCGTCGCCATCGTGCACAACGGCATCATCGAGAATTTCCGCGAGCTGCGCGAAGAGCTGATCGCCAAGGGGCACGCATTCGAATCCCAGACCGACAGCGAAGTGGCCGCGCATCTGGTCACCGCAAACATGGATTCCGGCATGGCGCCGGACGCTGCCGCCAAAGCGGCGGTGGCGCGGCTGACCGGCGCCTACTCCATCGCCATGATCTTCCGCGATCATGAAGGCATGCTGGTGGGCGCGCGCAAGGGCGCGCCCATGGCAGTGGGCTATGCCGAACAGGAATCCTATCTGGGCTCGGACGCATTCGCGCTGGCGCCTTTCACCAACCGCGTCGCCTATCTGGAAGACGGCGATGTCGCGGTGATCAAGGGCAACCAGGTCGCGATCTTCGACGCGGCCGGCCGCCCCGCCAACCGCGAAATCCAGATCACATCCACGAGCGCCGCGCTGGTGGACAAGGCCGGCCACAGTCACTTCATGGCCAAGGAAATCCACGAACAGCCGGAAGTGATCGGGCACACTCTGGCGCATTATCTCGATCCGGCGGGACCCTCGGTGCAGCATCGCGGCGTGGGCCTGCGCGCGACCCTCACCAAGGCGACGCGCCTTACCATCTCGGCCTGCGGCACCGCCTATTACGCCGGCATGGTAGGAAAATACTGGTTCGAGAAATTGGCAGGCTTGCCGGTGGAATCGGACGTGGCGTCGGAATTGCGCTATCGCGATCCGGTTTATCCCAAGGATGGCGCGGCCCTGTTCGTGTCGCAATCGGGCGAGACCGCCGACACCTTGGCCGCCTTGCGCGACGCCAAGGCCAAGGGCCAGACCACCATCGCGGTGGTGAATGTGGCCGAAAGCTCCATCGCGCGGGAAGCCGACATCGTGCTTCCCACTTATGCCGGGCCCGAGATCGGCGTGGCTTCGACCAAGGCCTTCACCTGCCAGTTGGCGGCGCTGGCCGCATTCGCCATCGCCGCAGGCGAGGCGCGCGGACGGTTGAGCGAAGCCGAAGAGAAAAAGCTTTGCGCCGCGCTGTTGGAGGTGCCGCGCCATATCGCCGAATTCCTGAAACAGGAAGCCAAGGTGAAGATCTTGGGCGAGGAAATCGCCAAGGCCACCGACGTCTTATATATGGGCCGCGGCCAAAGCTTCCCGCTGGCGCTGGAAGGCGCGCTGAAGCTGAAAGAGATTTCCTATATTCACGCCGAAGGCTATGCAGCGGGCGAGATGAAGCACGGTCCCATCGCCCTGATCGACGAAAAAGTACCGATCATCGTGATCGCGCCGCATGACGCGCTGTACGAGAAGACCATCTCCAACATGCAGGAAGTGATGGCGCGGGGCGGCAAGGTGCTGCTGATTTCCGATGCGCGGGGCGTGAAAGAAGCGGGGCCGGTCTGGGCCAGCATCACCGTGCCCGACGCCGACCCGTTCCTGGCGCCACTTATATATGCGCTGCCGGTGCAGCTTCTGGCCTATCACGCGGCCATCGCCAAAGGCACCGACGTGGATCAGCCGCGCAATTTGGCAAAGAGCGTGACCGTCGAATAACCCTTTCCCGCATTGCTTCGCAATTCGGCCCTCCCGCAAGGGGAGGGCGAAAGTTTATTCCGCCGGGCCTTCGATGGTGACATGGAGCGCTTCCAACCGTTCCAGCACGCCGTTCTTGCGCAAGAGCGGACCGATATCGATCACGGCGATGGTCTTGCCCGGCTTGTCGAGTGCATCATTGATCGCCGCGGTGTAGTCGGCCACGTCGCGCTCGCTGATGTCGGCCACCGAATGGACCGCGGCGATCACGCAATTGGCCAGGCGCGACTCGCCGTAATTGGTCTTGACCGCGCGGATATCGCCCACCGCCCAGGCATCGGCGGCGGCGGTGGCATGGTCCAGGTCCCAATCTGCGTCATCCACCGATTGTCCCAGGCAGACCTGTTGCTGCGCCGGTGTCAGCTTCAGCACGTCGCGGGCCGCATCCAGCACCTCATATTTGGCGACGGGAGCGCTCGGTACATGCTTGCTCGACGCCAGCCGGCGGATGGTGTCGCGCGGCTCGCTGCGCGTGAGGTCAAGCTTGTCGGTCACGTCTTCCTGGACACGCAACGCCGCGCGCAGCGGGGTGTCGGTGCGGTAATGCTCCACGCTTTTGCCCAGCTTTTCGCGCAACGCCGCGAAGCGCGGTTCGATATCGGCGGGCAGGATGGCTTCCAAATTCTGGCCGCGCGGCAGACTGAATTTGCTGCCATTGGTGAGCAGAAACCACGCGCCTTCGAACAGGCCGATGGAAGGACGCGGCGGCATCACGATGGCGCGTGCGCCGTCCAGCAACTCGGCCAGATAATCCTTGTTCCATTTAAGGCCATCGGGCATGGCGCCCACCGTGCCCAGAATCCAGACTTCTGAATCGCCGCGGGTGAGATGCCAGACCGCGGGACCCGGATTGGCCTGGACCTCCACGACCTCCGGCGTGCCCCAATTCTCGGGCGCCTGACTTTCAGACGTCTGGGCAGACGCGGCGCATGGCAGCAGCGCCCATGACAGCGCGATAATCTTGGCAAGGCGTCTTGGCCGGGTCATGCCCTGACATTATGGTCAGGACCCATGACCGATCTCAATGCTTTGAAGCGCGCCGCCGCCGCCAAGGCGCTGGACTATGTGGTGGACGGGATGAAGCTGGGGCTGGGCTCCGGCTCGACCGCCGAAATGTTCGTCGAGATGCTGGCGCCGCGCATCCGGGGCGGGCTGAAGCTGCTCTGCGTGCCCACTTCCGAACGTACGGCGGAAAAAGCGCGCAAGCTGGGGATCACCCTGGCCGGCCTGGACGATCTGGCGCCGCTGGACCTGACCGTGGATGGCGCCGACGAGGCCGACCGCAATCTGGACCTGATAAAGGGCGGCGGCGGCATGTTGTTGCGCGAGAAGATCGTGGCGGCCTCGTCGAAGAAAATGCTGGTGATCGCGGACGAAACCAAGATGGTACCGCGCCTGGGGAAATTTCCCTTGCCGGTGGAAGTGGTGGAGTTCGGCCACAAGGCGACCGCCCGGCGCCTGGTCAAGGCTCTGGAAGCGCTGGGCCATGTGCAGCCGCAATTGCGCCTGCGGCTGGCGGACGGCGAACCCTTCAAGACCGACAGCGGAAATGTGATCTATGACTGCCATCTGGGCGCGGTACAGAACGCGGCCAAGCTGGGGCCGGCGCTCCATGCCGTGCCGGGTGTGGTTGAGCATGGCTTGTTCGTGGGCATTGCCACCACGCTTTTGATCGCAGGCCCCGGCGAAGTCGAAGTGATAACTCGATAACAATGGTGAGACTT
>DATKPL010000090.1:0-6778 GCA_035524155.1 Rhizomicrobium sp. | reverse complement strand
CTCGCCCGGCACGATCCAATGAAAGTTGGACAAAAATTGTGGAAACGACCGCAACTTCTCTGATGCCCCCTGAAGTGGACACGTGTAACATCATCCCGCCGGGGGGCGCCAGTATGCGTATCGTGAGCAGGCTGACATCATTGCGGGACCGTTTTGTCCCGCCCTTAAGTGCGTGGATGGCGGCCCGGTCGCGGCTCGAAATGGGCATCGGCATGGCCGCTCTGGTGCTGGCTTTCGGCGCCTTCAATTACGCAACCGGCATCAGGGCGCCCTTCTCGGTGATCTATGCGATTCCGATCTCGATCGCGGCCTGGTACGCGGGCGCGCCGGCCGCGCTGGGGCTGGGCCTGCTCAGCGTGACGGTCTGGATGGGCGATGACCTGGTTGCCGGCCGGCACCATTCCAGCCTGGTGATGCATTTCCTGAGGATACCGCTGCGGCTGATTTTCTTCGTCTTCCTGACCATGGTCCTGGTGCGCCTGCGCGATCTGCACCGCAATCTGGAGGAACTGGCGCGGGTCCGCGCCGTGGCGCTGTCGAAAGAAATCGCCGAACGCGAACGGCTGGAGCGCGAGATGCTGGAGATCGCCGAGCGCGAACAGCGCCGCATCGGCCAGGATCTGCACGACAGCCTTTGCCAGCATCTCACCGGCACGGCGCTGGCGGGGCAATTGCTGGCCGAGAAATTGATGCAGGGCGAACGTGCCGAGGCGTGCGACGCCAGGAAAGTCGTGGACCTGGTCGAGGAAGCGATCAGCCTGGCGCGCGGCATGGCCAAGGGCCTGCATCCGGTCGAGATGAAATCCGACGGGCTGATGCAAGCGCTGGAGGAATTCTGCGCCACCACCTCCGACCTCTTCGCGGTGGACTGCCATTTCGATTGCCAGACGCCGGTTATGATCGAGTCCCCATCCACCGCCATCCATCTCTATCGCATCGCCCAGGAAGGCGTGGGCAACGCCATCAAGCATGGCCGGCCCAGCCGCATCGTGGTGCAGCTGGAAGAGATAGAGGAAGGCACCCGACTGGTGATTTCCGACAATGGGCTGGGTCTCGAAGGCAGCATCCCGTCCAAGAACGGCATGGGGCTTCGCATCATCGCCGACCGCGCCAAGATGATCGGCGGGCGATTCCGGGTCGATCGCGGCCGCTTCGGCGGCGCCGAGCTCACATGCCTCATTCCGCAACAGAACCGCGCCGCATGAGATTTGTCCGATGATCGGCGCCGCCGCCAAGGCCAAGGTCTTTCTGGTCGACGACCATCCCCTGGTCCGCGAAATGCTCAAAAGCCTGATCGAGCAGCAGCCAGACATGGCGGCCTGCGGCGAGGCCGAAGACGCGGCGCATGCGCTCAAGGGCATCGCCGCCGGCAGACCCAACGTCGCCATCATCGATCTGTCGCTCAGGGAAAGCTCGGGCCTGGAGCTGATCAAGCAGATCAAGCATCGCCACCCGCAGGTCTCGCAGATCGTGCTCTCGATGCATGACGAGAAGCTCTATGCCGAGCGGGCGATCCGCGCCGGCGCCCGCGGCTATGTGATGAAGCGCGAATCCACCAGGCAGATCGTGGCGGCAATCCGCGCGGTGCGCGGCGGAAAATTATGGTTGAGCCAGACCGTATCGGATTCCTTCGCCCGCCGTTTCGTGGGTGCGCCGTCGCAAGCCGGTTCGTCGCTGGAGCAGCTCAGCGACCGCGAGCTGGAAGTGTTCAATCTCCTGGGCCAGGGGCTTTCCACCCGCGAGATCGCGCAATCGCTCAATGTGAGCATCAAGACCGTCCAGGCCTATTGCGCCCGCATCAAGCTGAAATTGCAGCTTTCCAGCGCCACCGAGCTTTTGCGCGAGGCGATGCGCCGGCACGAACCGGTCGGATAGCACGCGCTGAAATTGCAGGACGTAGGACGCCGCCCTACACGAAAATTAGGCGTGTGGAACCGACGGATCGGCTTGTGAGGCGCGTTGCCTTTCGTGAATGTATTTTCATCGCGTGACCACGAGGGGGTGAGTTCACGCGAGCCATGCGCGCCGTCACGGGCGCACGATCCCTCGCGTTGGAGCGCGCGGGGGATGCGGGCTTTTGCATCCCCATCGAGAGTGGCGTCATCGAAACGGCGGTCAAATTCGCGCACGTTGCGGAGTCCATCGGCAAGCCCATGTCCGGCCTCGCGGGCGTTTTGCCGGCGGAAAAATTCCGCCATCGGCCGGTCATCGTCCTTTCACCCCATTTTGACGATGCCTGTTTCGCGCTGGGCGGATTCTTGAAGGCCCTGGGCCATGGAATCCTGATCAACATCTTCACCCGCGGCGCCTATGTGGCGCGGCCCGATCTCGCCAAGGTCGGCATCCCGCCCGACGGGATTCATTTCATCCGCGACAGCGAGGACCGCGAATTCGCGCGCGCCTGCGGCCTTCGCCGCTACGACCTGGAATGCGAGGAGCCGCATCTGCGCGGCCGCCGCCCCAGCGATATGGCGGCGGGCCTTCCCGACGATATCGGCCAGGTGGAGGAAAAACTCCTGCCGCTGCTCCTGGCGCTGGCGGCGGACGAACCCGCCAGGCCCGCCCTGTTCGCGCCGCTGGGGATTGGACGCCATGTCAATCACCGCGCCGTCGCCGAGGCGGTGATGGGCGAGTTGAAGCTCCTGGGCGATGTTTTCGATCTCCATTTCTATGAAGACCTTCCTTATGCCTCCAACCCGTTCCATCGCCTCGCGGCGCTGGAGCGGTTGCGCAGCCGGGTGGGTAAGGCCCGCCGCCAGGTCTTCGTCACGCCGTGGCGCGAGAAGCGCGAACTGATCGGCGTCTATCAAAGCCAGCATCGCCGCACGCCATCCTTCACTCGATTCCGCCCGGCGGCGTTTCCGCTGGCCGCGCATGAGGCTTTCTGGTCGCTCGAACAAAAAAACATCAAGGGGGTTACGCCATGCTCCGGCATTGGGCCTGCTTCGTCATAAATCTCGATCGGAGTCCCGACCGTTTCCAGCGCATCTCGTCGGATCTGACGCGGCTTGGCATTCCGTTCGCGCGGCTGGCGGCCGTCGAGGGGCGCGCCATCGATCCCGACAACGCGCCTTGCTTTTCACGCGCCGAATATGAACGGCGTCACGGCAAGCGCCCCACGCCCTGCGAGATCGGCTGTTATCTCAGTCACATGCACGCGATGCGGCGCTTCCTGGACAGCGGCGCCGAATTCGCCCTGATCCTGGAAGACGACGCGATCCTCGCCGACACATTGCCCGGCGTGCTGAAGGGGCTGGAGCAACTGGCGGGCGAATGGAACATCTCGCTGCTCTATGGAAATTATCCCGGCCTTCCCCAGAAGCTGGAGCGGATCGACCGCCATCATGAGCTGGTGGGCTTCCTGGCGCGCGAGACCGGCGCGGTGGCCTATGCCGTGGATCGCAAGGCGGCCCGGACCTATCTCGACAGGCTCTATCCCATGTCGCTGCCCTTCGATGTGGATTTCGACCGCGCCTGGGATCTCGGCATCAAGTTCCGGGGCGTGATGCCCTTTCCCGTCACCACCGGCGCCTTCCCTTCCGATATCGGCCGGATCGGGCGGAAATTCCCCTGGTACCGGCGGCTGCCCACCTATCTGGCCCGGGGCATCAACGAACTGAAGCGTTATAGGCATTACGCCGTGGACGACCCGATCTGGCTGGAGTCGCTGCGCTACCGCCTGTCGGCGCGGCCGAAAATGCTGGCGGCGCCCAGGCCGCTTACGCCCCCGGCGGAAATCGCCTGACGGCCCGGGCGTGATCTCCCTGTCATAATTTATGGCAATATGCGGGTCTCACTCCTGGGGACGCGCATGAAAACCTCTTTCGCTTTTGCTGTGGCGCTTCTGGCGGCAACGCCCGCCTACGCCCATCCCGTCCTGATGGTTTCGATCGACGGGCTTCGCCCCGGCGACGTGCTGGAGGCGAAAGCGCGCGGCATGACCCTGCCCCATTTCAGCGAATTCACCGCCAGGGGCGCCTATGCGACCGGGGTGCGCAATGTTCTGCCCACCGTCACCTATCCCGATCACACCACCTTGATCACCGGAGTGTGGCCCAGCATGCACGGCATCGCCGCCAACACCACCTTCGATCCCCTGCGCAAGAATTACGAAGGCTGGTACTGGTACTTCAGCGACATCAAGGTTCCCACTTTGTGGAACGCGGTGAAGGACAGCGGCGGCAATGTCGCCAGTGTCAGTTGGCCGGTGAGCGTGGGCGCGCCGGTGGACGAGAATGTCCCGGAATATTGGCGCGCCAACACCGACGACGATGTGAAGCTGCAGCGCGTATTGGCCTCGCCCGGCCTGGCGGCGCGGCTGGAGCGCGAGACCGGCATCGGGCTTGCCGACGCCACCAAGGAATCGCCCGAAGGCGACACCGCCAAGGCGAAATACGCCGCCAGGATCGTCGCCGACTTCAAGCCCGAATTCTTCACCGTGCATCTGAATGGCGTGGACGGACGGCAGCACCAGTTCGGCCCGGGCAGCGCAGAAGCGCATGCGGCGATCGAGAATGCCGACGCGGCGCTGGGCATCATGGAAGACGCCGAACGCGCCGTGCATCCCGATATCGTGATCGCGCTGGTCTCCGATCACGGCTTTGCCCCGGTCAGCCACGAAGTCCACATCACCAACGCCTTTGTCGAAGCCGGCCTGGTCAAGCTGGACGACAAGAAGCGGATCGTGGGTTGGGATGCCATGCCATGGAACACGGGCGCATCGTCCGCCATCATGCTGGCGCGCCCCGACGATGCGGCGCTGAAGACCAGGGTCAAGGCGCTGCTGGACCAGCTGGCGGCCGATCCGAATAACGGCATCGCCCGCGTCGCCGATCAGGCCGAGATCGCGCGCCTGGGCGGCGCGCGCGGGCCGAGTTTCTGGGTGGATTACAAGATCGGCTATTTGCCCGGCGGCGCGCTCAACGGCCCGATGATCACCGACAGCTCAGTCAAGGGAACGCATGGATATTTTCCGGAGCATCCGGAAATGCATTCCACCTTCCTGATCGAGGGACCCGGCATCCCCGCCGGTAAAAATCTGGGCGAAATCGACATGCGTGACATTGCCCCCACTTTGGCCCGGGCGATGAATGTCGGCTTTCCCAGCGCCACGGGCAAACCGCTGTTCTAGCCCGGCATCCAGAGTCGCGGCTTCGAGAAAGTCACCCATCTTGGCGCGGATCACGGCGTCATCATGGGCCGCGCCCAGATCGGTGCGCAGCTTCAGGAACAGCGCGTCACTGTTGTTGCTCTTGAGTGCCAGCGCCACCAGCTCGGCGACATAGCGTTCCATTGCGCCTTCGGCCAGGCCCAGTTCCGCGCCCGCCCAAAGGCCCAAAAGCTCGTTGCGCCGGACCATGATGCGGAACTGCATCTCCTCGTCATGGGCCCATTTGGCTTCGAAGGCTCGTTCGCGTTCGTCAAAAGTGGTCATGACGCGTCAACCCCTGTTCGGCCCGCCCGGTTCCGTGGGCATCGCGCCGGGCCATGAAGTTCCGCTCTCGGCAGGACGAATTGAGCGCCACTTTTGCGGCTCGCGCAAGAAAAAGGCGGCCCCGGTCGCGCGAGCTCACCTTTTCTCTTGCCTGGAACCATTCTCAGATGTGCGGGTAGGACGGCGTATATTCCGGCAACCTGCTTCCCACTGTCATCAGATGGTTGTCGCGCGCGGGCTGCACGTGCGACAGCACGGCATCGCCCGGCATCGGATTGCCGGGCATGGCCGCGCAATTGCCGGACACATGGCGCACGATTTGGGGCTTGCCGTTGCCGGTGCCGGTGATCTCGACCGAGCGGGTGCAGACATTATTCCCGTTCATGGTCGAGACGACCGAATAGCTCTGGGCACCGGGCGGCATGGCACCGAGATTGGCCTCTGTGATGCCATTGAAAGCAGGCAGCGCCATCATCGTGTCCGCCTCGCGAAACATGGACGCCATGTCGGCATCCATCGCCATCGCGATGCGGTCTATCGGCATTGCTTCGTCGAACGCCAGCGGCGACGGGAAAGAAATCGGCGCGAAATCGCTGGGCGTGAACGACACTTTGGGCGCGACGTCGCCGGTATAGGTGATCTGCTCGCTGCCGCCGGCGGGAAGCCACACGGTCAGCCGGTGCTGGACAGGCGCGGATGATGCCCAGGCGGCCGTTCCGGCCAGGGCGGCAATGGCGCAAGCGCCGGCAATTTTTGGGAGGGTTCGCATATCTGTCTCCTTTGCTGTTACGCGAAGACAAAGTGAATCTAAGCCGTAAGCCTTATCTTTCAAGCATTCCGTTCTTAAATCGGGTCCATCCGTAAACGCACTTTCATCTTCCCGCGCAAGAAATATGCGCCTCGTTGCCCGGTGCGGAAAGTGCGGGAACAAGGAAAGATCTTTCATGAACCATCCGCTTGCGATCCGCGGATGGGGGAACAAAATGAAGGCATCCGCCAGATTACATTTCGCGAACCGCACCATCGGCGCTTGACTTGCGCGGTGGATTTGCGTGGAGTTGGGACGCTGCCAACGGCTGGGGCTCACGCGCGTTGACGACAAACCAAGGTGCCCCATGTCATTTGAATCGCCCGATCATTCCCCGCACAAGAGCGGCGATCTCCTGCCGCTGCATCATCTGTCCCGAAGTGAATTGGTGTGGTGGCCTTACCAGGCTCTCTCCAAGAGCCTGCTTCAGACCCATCATAACGCGGCCGCGCTGGTCGATATCAACCGCATGCTGGCGGATGAAATACGGAGCATTGCGCGACGCGAACAGGATTTCATTTTCGAATTCTCGTAAC
>DATKPL010000089.1:0-3228 GCA_035524155.1 Rhizomicrobium sp. | reverse complement strand
TGGCGTAATCGTCGCCCGGGGTCAGGTCGGCGGATTTGATGTTGAATTTGCGGTACTGGTTTTTCTCGAAGCCATCCGATCCGGCGACAATGAAGGCGCCCACCGCATGCGCCCCCTGGATATGGGAATTGTCATAGACCTCGATGCGCTGCGGCGGCGCGTCCATGCCGAAGGTTTCCGCCACACCGCCCAGCAATTGCGCCTGGGCGCTGTTCTCGGCCATGCGCCGTCCCAGCTGCTCGCGGGCATTGGCCAGCGCGCGGTCCATGATCTCGCGCTTCTCGCCCCGCTGCGGCATGGAGACTTCGACCTTGATTCCGGCGCGCAACGCCAGCGCTTCCGCCAACAATGCTTTTCCGGGCAATTCTTCGGACGTGAGCAACAGGCGCGGCGCGGTGCGCTCGTCATAGAATTGGCCGATGAAGGATTCCAGCACCTCGGCCAATGCCATGTCCGGCGCGCGGCGGGGAAAGTAAGGGCGATTGCCCCAATTCTGTCCGGCGCGGAAGAAGAAGACCTGAATGCATGTCTGCCCGCCTTCGGAATAGGCCGCGAACAGATCGGCCTCGTCGAAGGTGGACGGATTGACGCCCTGGCTGGACTGTATCTGGCTCATGGCCTTCAACCGGTCGCGTAGGCGTGCGGCGCGCTCGAAATCCAGTCCATCGGATGCTTGGTTCATTTCCCCGATCAACGCATCCTGGACGATGCGGCTTTTGCCAGTGAGAAAGCTTTCCGCTTCCTCCACCAGTTCGCGATAGCCCGTTTCATCCACGCGGCCGACGCAGGGTGCGCTGCAACGCTTGATCTGGAACAGCAGGCATGGCCGGGTGCGCGAAGCGAACACGGAATCTGAGCAGGAACGCAAAAGAAAGGCACGCTGAAGCGTGTTCAAGGTGCGTGTCACCGCGCCGGCGCTGGCGAAGGGGCCGAAATAAATACCCTTGGTGGATTTGGCGCCGCGATGTTTCAACAATTGCGGAAAGGGATGGTCTTCCCGAAGCAGGATGTTGGGGAAACTCTTGTCGTCGCGGTATGAGACATTGTAGCGGGGCTTGAGCTGCTTGATCAGGTTGGATTCCAGCAGCAGCGCCTCGGTCTCTGACGCGGTGGTGACGAACAGCATCTCCGCCGTCTCGGCCACCATGCGGGTAAGCCGGTCGGCATGGACGCCGCCCCGCGCATAGGCACTCACCCGCTTCTTCAGGCTTTTGGCCTTGCCCACATAAAGAACATCGCCCGCCACATTCAGCATGCGATAGACGCCGGGCTGATCGGGCAGGGTCTTGAGGTATGAAGCGATAAGCTCGGCGCCCTTTAGCGGACGCGTCTCGGATTCCATGGCGCCAATATATTAACGCGTCCGCTCGATCTCAATTCCCACGCTCTCGGCATGGGTGAGGGCTTCGAGTTTTTCCACCCGGATCCGCACGGTGCGCACCCTGTTGTCCTCGAAACAGGCGGTGGCGATGCGCTCCGCCAGGGTTTCCGCCAGCTTCACATGGCCTTCGGCGATGATGGCGCGGATGCGCTTCTCGATCACATGGTAATCCACCACATTCTCCAGCCTGTCCTGGGCATCGGCGATGTCGTCGGTGGCAAGGTCCACATTGATGCGCACTTTCTGGGTGTGGCCTTCCTCGTGGCGATAGACGCCGATATGGGCGGCCAGCTCCAGATTGCGGATGAAGACATGGCGCATGCCATGCGTGGCGCTGGCGAAGCGAGGCGGCTCGATCTTGCTCATTCCGGCCCCTGCACGTCGGGGGTTTGCCAGATCAGATGCTGGCCGCCATCCACCGCCAGCATCTGGCCGGTGACGGCATCGGCGCCGAGCAGATAGCACACCGCCCGGGCGATATCTTCAGGCTCCGCGCCGTGCTTCAGGATAGTGGCGTCGCGCTGGCGGGAAAAATCCGCTTCCGACTGGCGGGGATTGCGCATGGTGGGCCCCGGTCCAACGGCATTGACACGAATGTCGGGACCCAGCGCCTGCGCCAAGGTGGTGGTGAGCCAATAAAGTCCCGCCTTGGACAGGCTGTAGGAGATGAATTGCGGGGTGGGCTTCAGCACCCGCTGGTCGACGATGTTGACGATCGCGCCTTTTGTGCCCTTGGGCAGCTGGCGGGCGAAATGCTGGCAGAGCAGGAACGGCGCGCGCAGATTGATTTCCATATGCGCGTCCCAGCTTTTGCGGTTGGTCGTGCGCCAATCGTCATTCTCGAACAGGGACGCGGAATTGATCAGGGCGGTGAGCGGTCCCAATTCCGCATTGGCGCGCTCGATCAATGTCTCGGTCTCGGCCTCCTTGGCGAAATCGGCGGCAAGAGCGGCGCATTTCACGCCTTTGGCGCGGATGTCGTTCGCTACCGTCCCTGCGTCATCGCGCGAAGTGGAATAATGTAGGGCAATGTTCCAGCCGGCGCCCGCCAATTCCAAGGCGATGGCGCGACCCAGCCGCTTGGCGGCGCCGGTGACAAGAACGGTCTTCTCGCTCATGAACTCAGTGATAGCCGATATCGCCCCGCACCTTGCCCCGGAACACCCAATAAGACCACCCCGTATAGACGGCGATGATGGGCAGCAGGAACAAGGTGCCCAAGCCCAGGAATATTTGCGTGCTGGGGTCCGACGCCGCCTGCTCCAGCGAGAAATGATGCGGCACGATCATGGGAAACAGGCTGATGGCGATGCCCAGATAGGACAACGAAAAGAGCAGGATCGCGTAAAGGAACGGCGCGACGTCCTGCTTCTTCGCCACCGCGCGCCACCACAGGAAACCCACCAGCAGGGTTGCCAGCGGCACCGGCGACAAAAACAGGATGTTGGGCCAGGAGAACCAACGCCGCGCGATGTCGGTGTCGATGAAGGGCGTCCACAGGCTCACCACACCCACGGCGGCGAAAGTGGCGAGAAAGGCGACGCGCGCCCATCTGCGCGCTTTGTCCTGAAGTTCGCCTTCGGTCTTGAGGATCAGCCAGCACGCACCCAGCAGCGCATAGCCGCAGACCAGCGCCAGCCCCGTGAACAGCGAGAAGGGGGTGAAGCAATCCAGCGCCCCGCCCGCGAAATGCCGCCCTTCGACAGGAAAGCCCTGGATGAAGGCGCCCAGCACGATCCCTTGCGCGAAGGTGCCAAGTGCCGAACCGAAGGCGAAGCCATAATCCCAGGCATGGCGGTGCTCGGCGTCACGGAACTGGAATTCGAACGCCACGCCGCGGAACACCA
>DATKPL010000088.1:0-4537 GCA_035524155.1 Rhizomicrobium sp. | reverse complement strand
AATCAGGAGGCGGGGCTCGTACGGCCGCGCTAGGTTTATTCTATGAAACTGCCTGAGCCATTCTCCTGGGGCCGCCAGGAAGCACGCAGCGGCAAATTCGATGGCAAGTTCCTGATCGGCGTTCGCACGACGGGGATCTATTGCCTGCCGTCGTGCCCGACCCATCCGCCCAAGAAAGAGAATGTCACCCTCTATCGCACTGAGGCGGAATGCGTGGCGGCAGGCCTGCGCGCCTGCAAGCGCTGCCGCCCGGATCTGTTCTACCGGGGCGAGGACGAAAATATCGCTTTGTTCGAAGGGTTGACGGCGCGTGTGCGGGAAAACATCGCCGGGTTTGCCGATGCCTCATCGCTGACCAAAAGCGCCGGCGTCAGTCTCACCAAGCTGGGCGCGCTTTATCGCGAACATGCCCATCTTGCGCCGGCGCAATGGCTCAGGCGCGAGCGGGTGCGCCATGCCGCCGAGCTGCTTCTTTCCGGCAGTGCCAAGGTGGTGGATGTGGGGTACGAAACGGGCTTTGAAAGCGAGTCGGTCTTTCATCGGCAATTCTTGTCTCTCACCCGCATGACACCCGGCGCCTATCGCGCGCTGTCGAACGTGTTCCTGCTGCAATTGCCGCCCGGCTACCGCGCCAAGGAGGTTCTGGCCTATCACGCCCGCGATCCCGAAAGCCTGTGCGAAAAAAGCGTCGACAACCGGATCTGGAAGGCGCTCTCCACCGGCGACGGTCCTGCGGTGCTGGAATTGTCGCTGGAAAAAGAAGGCATCTGGGTCCGTATCCATGCCGAAAAGAAACTGGGCCGCGCCAGTTACGCATTCCTGCACGAGGCGGCGCTCAAGATGCTGGGCCTGAACAATGAGACCGCACCCTTTGAAACTCGCCATGCCGAATTCATCGCGCCCAGGAAAGGCCTGCGCCTGCCCAACATCCCCACCGGCTTCGATGGATTGGCCTGGGGCATCATCGGCCAGCAGATCAATGTGAAGTTCGCTTCCAGCCTCAGAAGCGAGATCATCCGCATGGCGGGCGAGAAAGTGGGTGACATGCGCACCCATCCCACGCCCGAGCGGGTGGCCGCGATGAGCGTGGCGGTCCTGAACAAGAAGCGCTTCTCCCGCTCCAAAGCAAAATACCTGATCGGCGCAGCCGAGAAAGTGGCAACCGGTGCGCTGGAGGTGGAAAATCTTCCGCGCGGTTCGGCGGTTGCCGCGGAGAAGAAACTCACGGCGCTGCATGGCGTGGGCACCTGGACGGCGCGTTATTGCCTGCTGCGGGGCGGCTTTGCCGACGCCGCGCCGGTGGGCGACAGCGCATTGGCGACGGCTCTGCAACGCCTCCACAAATTGCCGGAACGGCCCGATCAGGCCCAGACCGCCAAGCTGATGGAACGCTTTTCGCCCCATCGCAGCCTGGCCACCATGCATCTCTGGACCAGCCTCAAGGAGCAGGCGGCGCCATGAAGCGCTATTGGGACACGATCGAGACGCCGTTCGGCACCTTCGCCGCATGGGTGGACGAGGCAGGGCGCCTGTTGCGCTTCAAGTTCCGCATTTCCGGCGCGGCAAGGGTTGATCCCGAAGCAGAACGCAATACCAAGGCGCTGTCCGGCGTGCGCCGCCAGGTGAATGAATATGCCCAAGGCAAACGCCAGGATTTCGAGTTCGAACTTCTTCCCGAAGGGCCCGACTTCAACAAGCTGGTATGGAAGGCGTTGCTGGAAATCCCCTTCGGCCGCACCACCAGCTATGGCAAGCTCGCCAAGGGCATCGGGCACCCCAATGCCGCCCGCGCCGTCGGTGCGGCGAACGGCGCCAATCCTATCGCGCTGATCGTGCCCTGCCACCGCGTGATCGGCAGCGACGGCAGTCTCACGGGTTTTGGCGGCGGGCTTCCGCTGAAGCGCAAGCTTCTGGAACATGAAGCCCGGGTCGCTGGCACGCGGTTCGATCTGTTCGGTTGAACTCCACCGCGAGATTCCTCAGAACCAGTTCCGGACGGCGTGAAAGCGCTCGCAACATCACGCCTTGAGTCGGCTGCGGCGCGGTTTCCAGCGCGCATTTGAACCAATGAGCGGCGCTGTGGATGCAGCCTTCCGCTGCGATCATATCCGCATAATTATACGCGCCACGGAAATATCCGCCGAACGCAGAGCGACGATACCACACCCGCGCTGCGTCGCGATCGGCCGCCACACCCCAACCTTCCTCATAACAACGGCCCAGCAGATTCATGGCGCGGACATGGCCATGCGCTGCCGCTTTTGCATAACAGGCAAGGGCCGCGTCGCGGTTGCGCGTCACGCCGCTGCCGGAAAGCAGCATGTGACCCAGATTGTAATGGGCCCAATCCAGGCCGGCGTCGGACGCAACGCCGTAATGATGTGCGGCTTTGGTGTAATCCTTGGCCGTGCCCCAGCCATTCTCGAAGCAACGGCCCAGCATGTTATGGGCGTCGGCATCGCCGCTATCGCTGGCGCACTCGAAACAGGCAAACGCTGCTTCCGGATCGCACGGGATGCCGCTGCCTTCGAGCAGCATGCGCCCCAGCCGGACCTGGGCCTCGGCAAAGCCGCAATTGGCGGCCGCTTTCACCCAGTCCGAGGCGCTTTCACCCTGTAGTGCCGCGGACAATTGCTCCGGCGCCATCATGCTCAGCGCCGCAACCCGCCAGAGATCACGTGCGTCCGGCATCACAATCATCAAAGGGAATAGTTCGCGGTGAGCAGGAAGGTGCGGCCCGTCCCGGGCACGATATGGTTCTCCATCGGCGTCGTGAAATAGGCGTTGGCATAATAGAATGTGTTGGCGAGGTTGTAGGCGTTCAGGGTCAAGTTCAGCTTGTCCGTCACCGGATAGGCGACCATGGCGTCAAACGTCATATAGGACGGGCTGGTCGCGGTGATGATCTGGCCGGGGAAGCTGGCGGTGTCCGCTGCGATTTCCCGCTCGCCCATCCAGTTCAGGCCGCCTCCCAGTTTCCATCCGCTGTCGAAATCATAGACGCTCCAGACGTTCGCCTGGTCATGCGCGATATTGGGGATCGGTCCCGCCACGCCCGCGGCGATCAAGCCCACGGCGTGGGGCGCCAGATAGGTATAACCCGCGATCAATTCCCAGTCGGGCGTGATGTGGCCCCGTGCACCGACCTCGATGCCATTGACGCGTTCGGTGCCCGCCAATTCCTGCAGGCCGGGATTGTCGGGATCGCTGATGCGTGCATTGTCCATCACTGTATTGAAAGCTGCGGCGGTGAGGCCCAAGAGGCCATCCAGCACATCGATCTTGCCGCCAGCCTCGAATGTACGATCACGCTCCGGGCCCAGGCCCTGGTTGCTGGCCGAAAGCGACAGCGTCTCGGCCGACGGATTGAACGATGTGCCATAGGAGAAATAGACGCTGCTGTTATCGGTCGGCTTGTAGACCAACGCCAGGCGAGGGCTGCCGATATCGTCGTTGTGCGTGAAGTGTGCGGGTTTTGACCCCACCGGCTGGTTATAGGTCGCGCCGAAATGATCGAAACGGATCGCCGCCACCAGGCTCCATTGCGGATCGAAGTCGATATTGTCCACCGCATAGACGCCTTCGGTGGCCGTCTTGGTGACGGGACGGCTGGTGACGGTGCCCTGACGGCCGGGGAAGGATTCATCAGGATTGGGGTCGAGCAGGGGCGTGGGCACGATGGTGCCAAGCTGGTTGGAGAAACGGGTAAGGTCCGCGTTCTCCTTGTCCAGCTGTATACCGGTGGTGAGGTGGTGATGGGTGAAGCCCAGCGCGAAGTCGGCGGTCAGATCGGCTTCATTCATCATTGTCGCGACCGTGCCTTTCGAGCTCGGGCGGTCGCGTTCCACCAAGATCTGGTTCAGGGGCGTGCCATTCACGGGAAATAGCGGATTGAAGGTGGTGGCGGGCACGGGATTGGCAGTGCTGGCGCAAAGGGGTGCTCCGGCATAGGGCGCGGTCGTGTAGCAATTGCCGGTGCCGTAATGCGCGTTGGTCTGGCGCGCGTCGAACCAATAGCTGCCATAGCGCACGGTATCGCTGACGCTGAAAATGTCGCTGATCTTGTGCTCGACCTTGCCGGTGACGACCTCCACATCGGCTTGATAGCGGTCGTCCGTAGGCAGGCCATAAAACGCGCTTTTGGATACCGGCGCGGGCTGCCCGGACAGGAACGGCACGCCGCTGTCGGGAATGTCGTCCTGTTGCTGGTGAAGATATTTTAGCGACCAGACCGTATCGGTGCCCAGGCCGAACCCGATGGCCGGCGCGATGCCCCAGCGCTGGTTGCGGGCGAAAGGCTGGCCATCGAGATTGTTGCGCTGGCCCATCAGGTTCACGCGCACCGCCGCATCATCGTCCAGCACATAGTTCACATCGGCGGTGCCGCGGATTTCATTGTCGGTGCCGACCGTCAGAATTCCTTCCTTTATCGGATAAAGCTCCGGCATCTTGGAGACCTGATTGATCACGCCGCCCGTCGATCCACGGCCGAACAGGGTTGAGGCCGGACCTTTCAGCACTTCCAATGAATCGTAAT